>JAHCLN010000151.1 GCA_026125215.1 Opitutaceae bacterium | reverse complement strand
TCGGGCAGTCTATCAAGGAATTCAAGAAGGCGACCAAGGAAGAGCCCGCGGCGGAACAGCCCGCCGAGACCAAAAAGCTCGATTCCGGCAAAACCGGCGGCCCGAACTGATTCCTCCAACGGTGAAGGCGCGCCCACCCGGCGCGCCTTTTTTATTTGGTGTCCCCGCCCGGCTCTTCCCGCAGCCAGGCACGAAACGCACGGATTTGCACGGGAGCGCCCAAGGCGAGCACTTCGTCGCCGGACTCGATAATTTCCTGCCCGCCCGGATTGAGGATGCGCCGGCCCTGCCGGCGGATCCCCGCGATCTGCACGCCGTGGCTTTGGGCCGGTGACAGCTCCGCCAACGTCCGCCCGGCCGCCCGGCTCCACTCCGGCACGGGGATGGACTCCATCCCCACCTCTTCAAACTCGGAATCGGCCGCGACCGTGCCGGACACCGCGCCCAGCATTTCCCGGCCGGCCCGCACCTGGTCCGTCGTGCCCAGCAACAGCACCCGGTCGCGCGGATACAGCACCGTGTCGGGCGGCGGCAGGGAAATCATGTAACCCTGGCGCTCGATGCCGACCACCGAACAGCCGCAACGCGGCCGCAGCTCCAGCTCCGCAATGCGCCGGCCCTGGCAATCCCCCAGATCGGGCACCATGCAGTCGGCGATCTGCAGATTCCAATCCTGATGCGGTTGCAGCCAGGGTGCGGTCGTGCCGCTCATCCGGGCCTCGGTCGTGGCCATCATGCCCTGCAGTTCCACCTCCAGCTGGCTGTGCCAGAAGATCAGCTTGTGCCGCAGCAGGAGGAGCGCGAGCGCGGCCACCACGCCGCTGCCCAGCAGCAGCCAGCGGGCCGTGCCCTCGGCGGGCAACACGGCCGCAAGCCAGAAATACAAAGCGGCGCCGGCCGTGAGCTTGATGCCGTTCTCAATCACCGGGGCCAGCCGCGGCGCCTGGGCCAGGCCGCTGGTCGCCACCTGCGCGTAGAGCAGGGCCAGCGCGGAAACGTTGCGCCAGATCGCCACCAGCGGCGCCAGCACCACCAGGGTCAGCGCCGTCCAGAACAACACTTGCGGCCCCCGCGGAAACAGCCAGTCCGGCCCCAACCAGCGCTCGACCACCGCAAACATCTGCTCAGAGAAAATCAGCAGCCCGCTCACAAATGCGATCTCGACCCCCACCTGCACAAAGCGCTTCCGGCTCAGCATCCACAACGGGCTGCGCTTTTGCTGGGCCAGCAGCCGCTCCAGCCAGGCGTGGTAGTATTCGATCCAGCCGTTCGTCCAGCGCGGAACCCGCGCCACCACCGCCGCGGCGATCGGGTCCGCATGCCGCGTCAGCAACGGCGCCGCCAGCGTCGTCAACAGCGAGATGCCGACCGCCAGCGGGTAGAACTGCGCCGGCACGACCGCCGCCGCCACCCCCAGCTGTGCGATGATGAAGGAAAATTCGCCGATCGGTGTCACGGTCAGGCCGGCCCGCACGGCATCACGCGCGGGTGTGCCGATGAGAATCAGCCCCAGCGAGGCCGCGAAAGGCCGCGCCACCAGGGCGAAGCCCGCCACCCCCGCGACCAGCCCGGCGGCGCCCCAGAGTTCGCGCAGGTCGATCTGCATGCCGATGGCCACAAAAAACACCGCGCTGAAAACGTCGCGCATGCCCTCGAAAGTCCGCTCCACCTGCGTGCGGTGCGGTGTTTCCGCCACGATGGTCCCGAGCAGGAACGCGCCCAGGGCCAGGGAATAGCCGGCATGATGGGCCATGATCGCCATGCCGAAGAGCAACCCCGCGATCCCCAGCGTCTGCAGCTCCTCGTCGGCCGCGATGCTCATCCGTTTCAACAACCACGGGAAAAACAGCAGTCCGCCGATCACGGCCAGCACCACGAAGGCCCCCAACAGCCCGAGGGTGCGGCCCACGTCGGCCGGCTCCGCCCCGCCCAGCTGCACCAACGAGCCCAGGAGGGTGAGCATCACCACCGCGACCACGTCCTCGAGCACGGTGATGCCCATCGCCAGCTGCCCCGACCGCTCGTGTGCCCGGCCCGTCTCCTGCAGGACCTTGCTGATGATGGCCGAGGAGGAAACCATCAGCATCGCGGCGAGAAACAGGCTTTCCATCGTGCTCCAGCCCAGTGCCGCGCCCAGCACCCGCGTAAGATAATAGACCCCGATGGCCCCGCAAAACGTCGCCAGCAGCAGCGACAGCCCCATGCGCCGCAGCTTGCGCAGGCTCAACCGCAGCCCGATGCCGAACATCAGGAACACCAGCCCGACCTGCGCCGCCGTGGCGATGCGCGCCTCGTCGGTCACCAGCGAAAACGGCGGCGTAAACGGCCCGACCACCATGCCGGCCGCCAGAAATCCGACCACCGACGAAAGCCCCAGCCGCTGGCACAGCCAACCCACGGCGCCGGCCACCACAAGGATGATGGCGAGATCCTGGATGAAATGTATGCCCTGCATGAGATTTGGCCGAGACCGTCTCCAACACGCGGCCTCACCGCACCGCCGTCAAGCCGTTGCTCCGGGTCGGCGCAATATCCGTTCCGGGCAGCATTTACCGCGTTGACACCCCGGAGGCGCGCCGATTCGTTTCCGTCGGCGGAAACGCGCCGTTTCTCATTCCCAAAATCATGGCAGCTAACCTCCTCGGCTATTTCTCGAACGACATCGGCATCGACTTGGGCACCGCCAACACCCTCGTTTACGCCAAGGACAAGGGCATCGTGCTCCGCGAACCCTCCGTTGTCGCGCTCGACACCACGACCCGCAAGGTCCGCGCCGTCGGCGACGAGGCCAAGCGCATGCTCGGCCGCACCCCCGGCAACATCACCGCCATCCGCCCGATGAAGGACGGCGTCATCGCCGACTTCGACGTCACCGAGGCGATGCTGCGCTATTTCATCCGCAAGGTTTCCAACACCTCCTTCCGCGCCCCGCCCCGCGTCGTCATCGCCATTCCCTCCGGCATCACCGAGGTCGAAAAACGCGCCGTGAAGGACTCCGCCCTCCATGCCGGCGCCCGCGACGTCATCACCATTCCCGAGCCGATGGCCGCCGCCATCGGCGTTGGCCTGCCCATCGACGAGCCCGCGGCCAACATGATCGTGGACATCGGCGGCGGCACCACCGAGATCGCCATCATCTCGCTCAACGGCATCGTCTTTTCGAAATCCATCCGCGTCGCCGGCGATGAACTCGACGCCGCCATCATCAACTACATGAAGCGGGCCTACAACCTGCTCATCGGCGAGCGCACCGCGGAAGAAATCAAGGTGCGCGTTGGCTCCGCCTACCCGCTCGACGAGGAGCTCACGATGGAGGTCAAAGGCCGCGACTCCGTCGCCGGCCTCCCCAAGACGATCCACATCACCTCGCAGGAAATCCGCGAGGCTCTCAGCGACACCATCGCCGCCATCGTGGACGCCGTGCGCGTGACCCTCGAACGCTGCCCGCCCGAACTTTCCGCCGACCTCGTGGACCGCGGCTTCGTCATGGCCGGCGGCGGCGCCCTCATCCGCGGCATCGACCGCCTGCTCAGCGACAAGACCGGCCTGCCCGTCACCATCGCCGACGATCCCCTCTCCGCCGTGGCCAACGGCACCGGTGCCGTCCTCAACGACCTCGCGTGGCTGATGCAGCACGTGTGAGCGGGCGGCGCCCCGGGGTCGGGATTGCGCTGGCCGCGGTCCGCGGGGCCTTCGGTTCGCCAAACGCCATTCGCAACCCGTAACCCCCGTGCCTCCCCGCCGTTTCGATCAGGCCCGACCGTTTCTCACCCTCGGCATCGTCATCGCCGTGTGGCTGGTGCTGCCCGTTGCCATCAAAGGTTTCCTGCGGGTCAGCTTCTTCGAGTTTCAGGCTCCCATCACCGTCGGCACGTCCTACCTGCGCGACCTGCAGGAATACTGGGGCCTGCGCGTCCACTCCAAGCCCGAGCTGATCGCCGCCGGCCGCGACCTCGCCCGGGTCAACGCCTCCTTCGCGCTTGCCAGCCAGCAGAACACGGAGCTGCTCGGTGAAATCCGCCGGCTGGAGGAGCTGCTCCGCCTGCCGGCGCCCGCCGGTTACCGTTACGAGCACGCCCGCGTCGTGCGCCGCGATTTCTCCGGCTGGTGGCAACGGCTCATGATCCGCAAGGGCCGCAACCACGCCATCCCCGTGGGTGCGCCGGTGGTGTTCACCGGCGGGGTCGTGGGGCGCGTCACCGAGGTCTTCGCCTACACCGCTGTCGTCGAGCTGGTGAGCAGCCCGACCATCCGGCTGGCCGCCGCCTTCGAGGGCGACCAGCGTCCGGTGAGCTTCCAAGGCGGTATCAACCCCACCCTCGCGCCGCCGCGCGGCGCCATCGAGTTCGTGCCGCTGGACATCTTCGCCAGTCCCGGCGCTCCCCGGCGCCTCGTCACCTCCGGGCTCGGCGGCGTCTTCCCCGCCGGGCTGCACATCGGTCAGGTCACCAAGGTCGAGCCCAGCACCGACGGCCTCTTCAAGACCGGCGAGGTCATCCTGGACGCCCGCCTCAGCGAAATCACCGAGGTCACCGTCCTTGTCCCGCTCGACCCGCCATGAATGTGAACCCGGTGCTGCTCGAATTTCCGGAGTCGTTTGAAACGGAGCGCCTGATTATCCGCGCCCCGCGTCCCGGCGACGGCACCGAGCTGAATGCGGCCGTCCTCGAATCGCTTGCGGAACTGCGTCCATGGATGCCGTGGGCCAAAAACACGCCCACCGTCGAAGACTCCGAGGCCAACATCCGTGGTGCCGTCGCCAAGTTTATCGTTCGCGAGGACCTGCGCCTGCTGCTTTTCCTCAAGGCCAACGGCCGGCTCGTCGGCTCCAGCGGCCTGCATCGCATCGACTGGACCATCCCACGCTTTGAAATCGGCTACTGGCTGCGCACATCTTACGCCGGCCGGGGCCTGGCCACCGAAGCTATCATCGGCATCGCTGATTTCGCGCAAAGACACCTCGCCCCGCGCCGTATCGAGATACGCATGGACGCGCGCAACGAGCGGAGCTGGCGATGCGCCGAGCGCGCCGGCTTTCCGCTCGAAGCGGTCATTCACAACGATCACCGCGCCCTCGACGGAGCCTTGGTTGATTACCGCATCTACGCGAAAACCTTCTGAGCCATGCGCCGCCCGGCCCCGGTCATTTTTCTCACCATGCTCCTGCTCTGGGCGCTCGTGGTGGTGCTGAACCATTACCTCGCGGTCTGGCATGTTCATGTCTTCGTTGGCGGGTTGCTCGTGACCTATGCCGGCTTGCAGCTGCCGCTGCGCCGCGGACTGCCGGCGACCGCGGCCGTGGGGCTGTTATGCGAGGCCGGCACCGGCCTGACCCCGGGCACACTGCTGGTGCTGTTCGCGGCGGCGCATGCCGTCATCCACCATGTGCGCGACCGCGTGCCGCGCGACCAACTGACCACCCGCGTCATCGTCGCCCTGCTCGCCAACCTCGGGCTCTTTCTCGTGCTTTCCTTCCTGCTGATCGGCCGCGGGCCGGCGCCCGGAGCGATGTGGCCGCGGCTCATCACCGATCTCGTATGCTCCCAGGTGTTCGTCGCCTTGGCGGCTCCCTGGTATTTTGCCCTGCAGGAACAGGCGTTGGTGCTTGCGGGCGCGACCCCGCGGCGCCTCTTGTGACCCTGCAGCATGGCCGGCAACCTCGCAGACCAATCGGGCAGCCTTGTCGAGTCCCACAAGGGCTACGACATGCGCATCGTCATTTTCTACTTCCTCATCGCCGCGCTGCTGCTCGTCCTCACCGGCGGGCTGGCCTACCAGCAGTTTATCAAGGCCGACGTCCACCAGGAGCGCGAGCGCATGCAGAGCCACCGCCGCATCCTCGTCCCCGGCCCGCGGGGCAACATCTACGACCGCGAGGGCCGGCTGCTGGTCGGCAACCGCCCGCGCTTCGCCGTCGTGCTGTATCTCGACGAGCTGCGCCGCGAATTCCGCGACGAATACATCCGTATCCGCAAAAACTACCGCGAATCCGGCGACCGCGACCTGCCCACCGCGGCCCAGATGGAGCTGCTCGCCCGCAACAGCGTCGTCCAGCGCTACCTCGACCAGGTCAACGATGTGCTCCGCCGCGATGAGCGCGTAAACGCCGCCGAGCTGCGCCGGCATTTCATGCGCGAGCGGCTCATCCCCTACACTCTCATCGACGATCTCACACCGGAGGACTACGCCCGGCTCATCGAGAGCCTGCCGGTGCGCTCGCCGCTGCAGGTTTACACCTCCAGCACGCGCCACTATCCCTACGGCAGCGCGGCGGCCCACACGCTCGGCTACACCGGCATTGATCCGGATTTCGAAGCCCAGGACTTCCCCGGTGAAGACCTCACCACCTTCAAGATGAAAGGCGCGGTCGGCCGGTCCGGGATCGAGCGCCAATACGACGCGGCCCTGCAGGGCGAGCCCGGTGGCACGATTTTCCGTGTGGACCCCTCGGGTTACAAAATCAATCCCCCCCTCGAACGCCGCCTGCCCGTGCAGGGCGGCAATCTCACCCTCAGCCTCGACATCGACCTCCAGCTCGCCGCCGAGCAGGCCATGCTCAAGACCGGCATGGCCGGCGCCGCGGTGGCGCTGGATGTCGCCACCGGCGAAGTGCTCGCCCTCGCCAGCAAACCCGACTACGATCTCAACGCTTTCGCCCCGCGGCTCAGCCACGCCCAGGCCGCCGCGATCAACGAGGCCGGCGCGTGGTATCACCGCGCCATTCAGGGCATCTACCCCCCGGGCTCGTCGTTCAAGATTCTCACCGCCATCGCCGGCCTGCGCAGCGGCGCCATCGAGCCCGACTCCACCGTCGAATGCACCGGCACTTTCCGGGTCGGCAACCGCACCTTCGTGTGCAACAACCACCGCGACCGCGGCGAGATCAATCTCGTTCAGGCCATCGAGAAAAGCTGCAACACCTTCTTCTACAAGTTCGGCCTGGACATCGGACCCGAGCTCATTGCGCAGGAAGCGCGGCGCTTCCATCTCGACCAGCCCACCGGCATTGAGCTGCCGCACGAGAGCCGCCACATGCTCGTGCCCGATCCCGACTGGAAGCAGCGCCGGCGCAACGAACGCTGGTTCCCTGGCGACACCGCCAATTTCGCCATCGGCCAGGGCGACCTGATCGTCACGCCGCTGCAGATGGCGGCCTTCATGGCTTCCGTCGCCCGCGGGCAAACGGTCACCAACCCCACCCTCCTCCACGATCCGGCGCGCGCACCGCAGCGCAGTGATGCCATCGGCCTCACCGCTCCCGCCTACGCCGCGCTTCTGCACGGCATGGAGCAGGTCGTTTCCCCCACCGGCACGGCGCGCATCCTCACCTCGCCATTCATGCAGATCCCCGGCCTCACGATCGGAGGCAAGACCGGCACCGCCCAGAAGCGCGCCGAGGGCGGCAAGAACATCAACTTCGCCTGGTTCATCTGTTTCGCCCCGGTCGAGCGGCCCGAGATCGCCCTCGCCATCATGATCGAAGGCGACACCCCCGGGGAAGAAACCGCCGGCGGCCTCTACGCCGGCCCCGTCGCCCAGGCCATCCTCAAGCAGTGGTGGGAAAAAAAGCAGGCCGCCACCCGGCCGGCTTCGTTCAGGACCCCGGAATAGTCCGGACCCGTCGCGCCGCCTTCCACGCGGTCCGCGCCCGTCGGAAAACCTGCGCCACCGCTGGTCGCCCCGTCGCCGGGCCGTAGCGCAGCCGCTCCAGCTCCGCCCGAACCGCGGGGTCCGCCGGCAGGCCCTGCAGGCGCACAAGCCAGCGACCCGCCTCGCGGCGCACCGGGTCCACCGCGCCGGACCGCCGGGGAAACCGCAGACGGTAGATCGCAAACCGAAGCCGCCAGACCGCCCAGACAAGGACCAGCAACCCTGCGGCCGTCCCCAAACCTTCGAGCACCCGGCGGGCATCCCACGGCTGCGCCAGCCAGGCCTTCAACCGCGCCACCGCCTCCTCGAGCGCCGCACGCACCCGGCGGCCCGATTCCTGGGTCGCGCTCTTCACCGCCCGCAGGGCTTCTTCCTGCGTGCGCGAGTCGAAATTCACGATGCGTCGATACCAAAACACCCGCAGGCTGTCGACGCGCGCGGCCCAGCTGCGGTCAATTCGCCGCTCGCCGGCCGCCCCGGCCACCGCCTCCTCGGCGCCGCCGCTCGCATCGCCGTCCGGGGTCGGATCCACCCGGCGCCAGCCGGCGATGCCGGCGTCATAAACCTCGCACCAGGCGTGCGCGTTG
>JAHCLN010000150.1 GCA_026125215.1 Opitutaceae bacterium | reverse complement strand
GCAAACGGCAGATACCATCCTTTCCCGTAGGTGGGATCGCGCGCCAAAGGTGCCTGCGGGAGCGAGACCGGCCGCAGGCGAAACAGCCGGCGGGTGGCATCACCCTTGACCTCCACCTCGGCAGCCCGGTCTACCAGCACGTCCACCAGCTCTTCCCATTGCTCCGCCCTGGCGTAGCCCGCTTGATCAAGCAGCACGCCGGCAAAACCCGCCGCCTCCAAGGCGCTCACCAAGTCGGCCGGTTGCAGCCGGGCGTAATCTTTCTGCCAACGTCCGTTGGCCCGGCCTTTCCTCGTGCCGAAACTGAAGCGCATCGTCTCCGAACCGAGGTAAGGGCGGAAATGGTCGTATGATTTCAGGCGGTGGCGGGGGTTGCCCTCGGGAAAATCCATCACCGGCAGCTGGAAGATCACTGCCCCCGGACCCAGCTGCTCCTCAAGCACGGCACCCAACCGTCGGTCCGCCGCATAGTCCCGTGCCCAACCGATCCTCGTCTCCGCCGCCATCCGTGCAGGGATTTGATCCCACAAACCGGCCGCCGCCACCGCGGCCGCCGCAAGCCAGCGCACAGGCCCCGGCCAGCATCGCGACAATTTTGAGAGCCGGGATACGAGAAAGAACAAAGCCAGGGCCAACAGGAAAATGCTGTAGCGATTGGTGGCCCGGAAGACCTGCAGCCCGAAATAAAAGGCGAGGATGCTGTTGATGCCGCCGACCGAGGAAAACAGCAGCACCCAGAGCGACTGCAATCCCGGTGCTCCGGGCCGCGGGCCGCGCCGGCTAACGCAGCGCAATGCCAGTTCCACGAGCAGCCAAAACAGCCCCACGGTTCCGACCAGACCGAGGTAGGGAGAAAAAGCCTCACCACGCCAATCCGACCAGCGCAAGTAGCGGGCACCCAGGGACGCCAACACCCCTGCACGGTGATCACCCGGTGGCAGCACCAGTTCGATCGGCTTCAGCGCGTAAATTTCTGTTCCGGCGTAATTCCGCGACAGCAACGGCTGGCCGCCTTCATCCTGGGCGTGCAGCCAGACCGGCAGATGGCTGAGCGCAAACGCCCCCAGCGCCGTCCCCGCGCAAAGCAAACCCACCCGGCAGTTCAACCCACCCTCCGGCCGCCGCCAAGCCGCAATCAGGGCCCAGGTTATCAACTGCAGGTAAAGGAACAGATTGTAGGGATTGCTTGCACCCAGGGCGACCGCACCACCCAGGCAAAGCCAACGCACCCAGCGTCGCTGCAACAGCCGGCCACCGCCTCCGATCAGCCACGAACTCAGCAGGATCAACGGCACCTGCCAGGTGAACACCAGCCAGAGATGGGGCAGCCCCCGGTTGATGCTGAAGTAGGAAAAAGCGAACAACAACGCGCCGCTGAGCGCCCATTCCCGGCGATGGCCCAGCAGCCGCACCCAACCATAGAAGGCGAATGCCGCGCTCAGGTGCGCCAGCCAGAGCGCGAAATTGGCCGCAAATCCAAGCCCCAGTATCCGCGCCACCTGCCCCAGCGCGTAGTTGGCCCAGGCATCGGAACCGGGATATTCGTTCCAATCGGCTTGGCCCGGTGCACCCAGCCGTGAGACGGTCTGGGAACCCAGCGGCGCCAGATCGCCCTCGCCCGCGGCCTTGATCCGCGTCAGCACTTCCAGCGCGTCGCCATCATAATGCACGGGGATCCGCCACTGCACCGGCGACCATAGTTCATGCATCTGGCAAAACAGCAGCGTGACGGCCGCAGGCAGGAGCCAGAGCACAAAGTGGCGTTGCCGGGCTGGCGCTGCGCGGCTTGCTTGGACGGGGTTTGATTCCAAGAGAACGCCTTTGATGCCTATCCGCCCGGCGTTGGCAAGCCATGCCACCTTAACCCGAAAAAATCCGCCCGCGAGGGCGGTTGGCTCATCGCTGGCGGATGAAATTTCCGGGTTAAGGCTTGGCCCGTTCCGCGCGGGTGCTAACGCTGCATCCGCTCCCGCATGTTATCCGCACCCTCTGAACATCCGCCGGCGGCCCGCAACCGCTTCACCGCCCGCATGGCGGGGTTGTTCTTCGACGGCTTTGCGACCGATTCGGCCTGGTTGCGTGACTCCGGCTGGGTTCGCCTGCCGGCCCTGCCGGAAGCGGTCGAACTCGTCATCCGCGGCGAATGCCGGCCCCACCCCGCCGGCCGCGGCGTGGAAACCGGTTTGCCCACGCTGGAATGCCGGCTCGACGGCCGGCCGGTTGCCCGGCTCGACCAACCCGCGCCCGGTCCCTTCTCCCTCCGCTTCACCCTGCCGGCGGCGCAAACCGACCGCGGCCCGCTGCTCACGCTCACCCTCGGCGGCGTGGGCTTCACCAATTTTCTGGCCTGGCTCGGCCGCATCACCGGCCTGCCGCTCTGGCAGCGCTTCCGCACCCAGCACAAAAACCGGCAGCTGCGCATCGCGACGATCGAGACCGCGGCCGGCGAGGTCATCTTTGATTTCTCCCTCCGCAACGGCCCTTACTCCGCCGCCTTTGCCCGCCGCCACACCCGCCTCGGCCTGAACATTGCGGGCTTCCTCGACGCCGAGCTGGGCGTCGGCGAATCCGCGCGCTGCATGGTCCGCGCCGCCGACGCCGGCGGCCTCGGCACCGCCCTCATCCAGCTGAAGCTCCACTGCAAAAACCGGCAGCAGGACCGCACCTATGCCGGCCGCGTGCAGGAGACCAATCCCTACGCCGTCAATGTCGTGCACCTTGATCCGCCGGCGTCGTTCGACCTCGATCACCACCACCCGGGTTTCCGCGCGGGCAAATACAACATCGCCTACTGGGCCTGGGAGCTGCCGGAATTTCCCGATTCGTGGGTGCCCGCCTGCGCCTGCTTCGACGAGATCTGGTGTCCGAGCGATTTCGTGCGCGAGGCCATCACACCGAAGGTGCCGCTGCCGGTCTTCACCATGCCGCACGCGATCGGCTTCACGCCGCCCGCCGGCGACCAGCAGGCGCGGTTCAACCTGCCCGCGGACAAATTTCTCTTTCTCGTTCTTTACGACCTCAACTCCTACTCCGCGCGCAAAAACCCGCAGGCCGCCATCGAGGCTTTCCGCCGCTCGGGGCTCGCCGGCCGGGACGCCGTCCTCGTCCTCAAGGTGCACAGCGTGCGCGGCAACGAGGAGGACCTCGCCCGCCTGCAGGCCGCCACCGCCGATCTGCCCGGCACCGTGCTCATCACCGAGACCCTTGCGCGCGCGGACCTCTACGGCCTGCAGGCCGCGTGCGATTGCTACGTCTCGCTGCACCGCTCGGAAGGCTTTGGTCTCGCGGTGGCCGAGTGCATGCACCTCGGCAAACCGGTCATCTCGACCGATTGGTCCGCGACCGCGGAATTTGTGACGGCCGAAAACGGCTGCCCGGTGCGCTGCACCCTGAAGCCCTTGGAACAAAACTTCGGCCCTTACGGCAAGGGCCAGTTCTGGGCCGAGGCCGATGTCGATCATGCCGCCGAATGGATGCGCCGGCTGTGTGCCAACCGCGGGCTGGGCGACCGGCTCGGCGCCGCCGCCCGCGCCACGATTGCCCAACGCTTCGCCCCGGCCGTCATCGGCGCCCGCTACCGGCGCCGGCTCGAATCAATCGCGAGCTGGTAAAACCGCGGCCGCCGGCCGCACCTGCACCGCCAGTTCCCAGACGCAAAAGCTGAGTTCGCGTTCATCGCCCTGCGCCGGCTTTTCCGCCGGGCTGTCGGTCACAAACTCCAGCCGGTTCACCCCGGGCCGCAGCTCCAGCGGTGGCGACTCCAGCCACTGCGCCTGCTCGTTCAACCCGGCGGACCACACCGGCGCGCCGTTCAACCGCAACGTCAGTTGCCGTGCGCTCAGGGCGGAGAGGCGCGCCTTGAGCTGCACCGTCACGGGCGCGTCCGCGTGGTTGTGCAGTTCGAGCCCGGCCGATTGGCGCGCCCACCGGCGCGTCTGCCAGCCTTTCAGCTCCGGCAGATACCAGCCTTCCCCCACCGTGAAGGTCTGCCGGCCGGCCAAGGCGGGCTCGCCGTGGAAATAAACGAGATTGGCCCGCGGCGGATGAAACTCCAGCACCCCGGCAACCAGCGACAAGTTGCCGGCGAGCAGCACCGCCAGCCAGCGGCGGCCGCGTGGCACCAGCAGGTTGAAGGCGAGCATCATCGGCAGCAGCACGCGCGTGGCCGCACCGGGATGGCCTTCCCACACCGGCTGCGAGACCAACAGCCCCAGCACCGCAAAAACGCCGCCCACCCGCCACCATGCCTCTCGCCAGCGCCACCGGAACAGGAAAAACGCCAGTTGCACCGACAGCGCCGCGACGGTGAGCAGCGTCGGAAAATTATACCGCGACCAGCCTTCGCGGCGGATCTCGCCGAGGGTTTCGGTCCATTTCCCGATCAGCCCGGCCAGCGGCAGCGTGAAATTGTGCAGCCCTTCTTCGCCGGAATTCGCGCCGAAGCGCCAGCGCACGTAGCCCAGCCACAATGCCAGCGGCGCAATGATGAGCCCGCCGATCAGGGCCAGCCGGCCCCACTGCCGCCACCCGCGCAACGGCGGCTGCGCCCACCACACGCCGGCCAGCACCGCCGTCTCTTTCGTCAGGGCCGCCGCCGCCAAAGCCGCCACCGCCGATTTGCTCCGCTGCTTTTCCCACCAGCACATCGCGACCGCCAGCAACAGCAGGCTCGGCGCATCCGTCAGCGAGTGCCGCACGCTCATGCAGACGCCGTGGGAAAACAGGATGCCGGCCCACCGCAGAAAATTCTCCGCATTCACCGGCGGCAACCAGCGCCACAGCAGGACGGCCAGCAGCAGCCAGCACAAGGGGTTCAGCAACGCGTAGGCCTGCACCACCCACGCCGGCTCTCCCAACCCGAGCAACCAAGCGGTCCACGGCAGCAGCATGCGCCTCGCCCGGTAGGCCGGATCGTCGATGGCTGTTTCCAATTCATCCGACCGGAGCAGCGGATGCAGCGCCAGCTGGACGTAGAATTGTCCGTCGTAACCGTGCGAACCCTCGACGAGGTGGGGCCCCGTCCCGCGCAGCTCGGCCACGCGCGGATTGGCCACTTTTTCCCCGATCGAGATCAGGCTGCTCCAGCCGGTGCCGGGGTGGTAATAACGCGTGATCAGGCCGACGAACAGGACCATGACCAGCAGGCCGGCCCAAAACCAAGGTCCCTGCCGGCCGGTGGCTTTGTGCAGCGTGGTCGTCATTCGGTCGGCGCATGACAGAATCCGCCCCCGGCAAGTCAAACGCAAATCCCCCGCCCCCGCCCGAGGTTTTTTCTCGCGCCCTGCGGCATAATCGCTGGACGCTTGCCGCTTGAGTTGGCGCCCCGGCCCCGGCCGGCCGGCCTCCTGTCCATGGTTTTCAGTTCGCTCATCTTTCTCTACGCCTTTCTGCCGGTTTTTCTGGCCTGCTACTACTGGGCGCCGCCGCGGGCCCGCAACGGCGTGGCCCTGCTCGGCAGCCTGCTCTTCTACGGCTGGGGCGAACCGCGCTTCGCCGGCATCCTCGTGCTGTCCGGTCTGTTCGGCTATGCCGTGAGCCGCGGGCTGGTGCGCACCACCCGCCCCGCCGGCCGGCGCGCGCTCGTGGCGCTCGGCGTGAGCGGACACCTCGCGGTGCTGGCCTATTTCAAATACAGTAATTTTTTCGTGGACCAGCTCAACGGCGTCCTCGGCTGGCTCGCCCAGGGCAGCGTGGTCTGGACGGCCGTGGCGCTGCCGCTCGGCATCTCGTTCTTCACGTTCCAGAAAATCAGCTACCTCGTGGATGTCTATCGCGGCACCTCGCCGCCGGCACGCAGCCTGTTCGACTACCTTCTGTATGTGGCCCTCTTCCCCCAGCTCATCGCCGGACCCATCATCCGTTACCACGACGTGGCCGCGCAGATCGCCGGCCGGGAACACAGCCATGACCGCTTTCTTTCCGGCGTCTGGCGCTTCAGCCTCGGCCTCGGCCGCAAGGTGCTTCTCGCCAACCCGCTCGGTGCCGTGGCCGACCGCATCTTTGGGCAGGACCTTTCCGTCCTCCCCGCGCCCTACGCCTGGATCGGCCTGTTGTGCTACGCCTTCCAGATCTACCACGATTTCGCCGGCTACTCCGACATGGCCATCGGCCTCGGCCGCATGATGGGGTTTGAATTCACGGAAAACTTCAACCGCCCCTACACCGCGCGCAGCGTCACGGAATTCTGGCGCCGCTGGCACATCTCGCTCTCCAATTTCATGCGGGACTACGTTTACATCCCGCTCGGCGGCAACCGGGCCGGCTCCGCCCGCACCGGCATCAACCTCTGGCTGGTTTTTCTCGTCTCCGGTTTCTGGCACGGCGCCAGCTGGAGTTTCGTCTTCTGGGGCGCCTACCACGGCACGCTGCTCACCCTTGAGCGCCTGATCGGCGCGGCCCGGCTGCAGCGTCTGCCCGCCGTCGTGGGCGTTGCGTTCACCTTTGCCCTCGTGACCGTGGGCTGGCTCATTTTCCGCACCCCGACGCTGCCCGATGCGGTGGTTTACCTCGGCCGCTTGACGGCTTGGTCCTCTTGGAACGAGATCTGGACCAATCCCGCCATGCTCTGGCCCGATTTGGTGAGCCGGCGCACGCTGGCCGTGCTGGCGCTCGCCGCCGGCTTCAGCTTCATCACGGAAAACTGGTGGCGGCGGCACGGCTGGGACGAGGTTCTGCCCGCCACGCGGCGGCAGGCCGTCCTGCGGGTGGTGTTCGCCGCGCTCTGTCTGTTGCTGGCCAGCGCGTCGCTCGCGGGCCAGAGCTACAATCCGTTCATCTATTTCCGTTTCTGACCGTGCGCCGCCGTCCCCAAGTCCTGCTCGCCTACGGGTTCGTCGCCTGGCTCTGGCTGATCGGCATCCTGACTTTCCTGCCGGGCCTGCAGATCGGCGGCGCGCTGCGGGGCGTGGTTGAAAAACCCGCCCCGCCGGAGTGGTCGTTGCCGGGCATCATCGACGGCTCTTCCTTCCGCGCGGCCGACGACTGGTTTTCCGCCCATGTCGGCCTGCACAACCTGTGGGTGCGGCTCGACAACCAGGTCTCCTATACGCTCCTGCGCGAATCGCCCGTGCGCGAAAGCGGCACCCGGGTGGTGGTCGGCCCCGGCGACTGGCTGTTCGAACACGTTTACATCACGGCCGCCATCACCCCGAGCCAACTGGCCACCGAAGAGCTCACGGCCATGGCCGACCGCATCCGCCGGGTGCAGGACAAACTCGAACGGCGCGGCACGCGCCTCATCCTGATCGTCGCGCCCAGCAAGGTCGAACTCTACCCCGAGCACGTGCCGGCCGCGCATTTCGCCGGGCGTGATCCCGCCGCCATCGCCACCACCTACGAAAGGCTCCGGCCCCTCCTGCAGGAAGCGGGGGTGGATTTTTACGACGGGCCGGCCCGCTTCGCCGCGTGGAAGGCCGCGGGCCACGGCAGCCTGTTTGCCCGCACCGGCACCCACTGGAGCTACTACGCCATCTATCATGTGCTCGAGGAGCTGCGGGAGATGCTCAACCCCGACCTGCGCCGGCCCATTCCCGATCTCGGACTCACCAGCCTCGACTACCTGCAACCGCAGCGGACCGACACCGACCTTCACCGCCTGCTCAACCTGCTGCTCCCGCCCTTCCACGAACCGATCCAGCCCTTCCCGGTCATCCGCGCCCAGACCGAGGTGGCCGACGCCGACCTCCCGCGCCTGCTGTGGGTAAACGACAGCTTCGGCCTCGGGCTGATCGACACCCTCTACCGGGCCCGGGCCATGCAGCCGACGGACTGCCTGTATTATTTCCAGAACATCTACAGCCTGCCCGGTTTCACGCGCCGGGAAGACGCCATCGGCGAACTCGATTGGCCCGCCTACATCGGCGAATTCGACGCCGTGGTGGTTGTCTTCACCGAGATCGCCGTGGAACAACAGGCCTGGGGCTTCTTTGAAGCACTCGACACCGCGCTCGATTGAGCCGAACCTCCGTCCCGGCCGACCGCCGCGCATGTTGCTGCTCGATCTCACCCACACCAGCCACACACGGGCCCAAACCGGCATCCAACAGGTGGCCCGCGCGCTCCACACCGCGCTGCCGGACCCCTGCGGGGTGACTTGGGATGCTCATGCCGGGAGCTGGCGAACGCTCGAACCGTGGGAACACGCCAACCTCGCTGCGCGCAGCGCCGGCGGGCGTCGCGGCGCCCGCTGGCCCTGGACCGCGCGGCTGCGCGGCCGCTGGCGCCGGCTCACCGGTTCCACGCCGGATCTGCCTGCCGCCGCCGGCCTCGTCGTGCCGGAGCTTTTTTCTCCCGCAGTCGCGTCGGCCCTGCCCGCGCTTTTTGCCGCGGTGCGCGGCCCCAAGGTCG
>JAHCLN010000015.1 GCA_026125215.1 Opitutaceae bacterium | reverse complement strand
CGCGGATGCCGCGCAACAGCGCGGGGTCGGTGATGATCCCGAGCACGCCGTTCACGACAAACTGGATGCCGATGCACAGGATGAGGAAGCCCATGACCTTGGTGAGGGCGTTCATGCCGGTGAGCCCGATCACTTTGACGATTTTGCCGGAGACGCGCAGGGTGGAGTAGATGATCGCCGCCACGATCAGGATGCCGAGGATGATGGCGATGTAGTCGAGCCAGTCCTGTGCCAGCGAGGTGAAGCCCAGCGTGACCGCGATGGCGCCCGGGCCGCTGAGCATCGGCATGGCCAGCGGGGAAAAGGCGATGTCGCGCTTGGCGCGCGCGGCCTCGGTCTCGCGGTTGCTCTGCGCGGGATCGCGCGGCGGCGCCAGCAACATGCCGGAGCCGATGCCGGCCACCAGCAGTCCGCCCGCGATGCGGAGGCCCGGGATGGAGATGCCGAAGAAGCTCATGATGAAGGTGCCGCCCACGAGAAAGCTCACGAGGATGGCCACCATGTAGATGCAGGCCATGCGCAGCTGCTGGTTGCGCCGCTCCGGCGTGTCGCCTTCGGTGATGGCGAGAAAAGTGGGCGCGGCGGCCAGCGGGTTGATCAGCGGCAGCAGCGCGATGACGGTGCCAAGGATGAGTTCCCAAAAGTGGCTCGCGGGGTTCATGGCGGAGGATGAAACAGATTGTTCACCAAACGTCCACCGGCCCCTTGGGCACGGGGATGGCGGCGCGGTTGAGCCCGGCGGGTTCGTCGGTGCGCATGAACGAGGCGACCATCGGCTCCAGCGCGAAGCGCGGCAGCAGTTCGCCGCGTTCATCGCAGAACTGCGCCCGCCAGACCATGTATTCGGCCAGCGCGGCCTCGAAGTCGGCCTGCGACCGGATCGTGATGATGCGTTGCTTGAAGGGCTTGGCCGGTCCGAAGCGCCGGGCATACCACGGGGCGACCTTGCGGAAGAGCCGTGCGCCGTGCTCCTCCCCGTAAAACTCACAGTAGCGCCCGAAGTGCCGCCGCATCACCCGCACGCGCTCGGCGAAGTCCGGCTCCGGCAGCAGTTCGCCGGTGGCCAGGTAGTGGGCGGTGCGGCGGAAAATCCACGGATCGTAGAACGCGCCGCGGCCGATGCTCACGCCGGCGCAGCCGGTCTCGTCGAGCATGTGCTTTGCGGCTTCGGGGGTGGTGATGTCGCCGTTGCCGATGACGGGGATGGACTTCACCGCCTGCACGACGGCACGGATGCCGGCGAGGTTGACCGTGCCGGCGAACCCTTGTGCGCGCGTGCGGCCGTGGACGAAGATGGCGGCGACGCCGACATCCTCCAGCACGCGGGCAAGGTCGGGCGCCGTGAGATTGTCTTCATCCCAGCCGAGCCGCATCTTGGCGGTGACGGGGATTTTCACGGCGGCGATCATACCGCGGACGAGGGCGGCGGTTTTGTCGAGCTCGGTCATCATCGCCGAGCCGCCGCCGATTTTCACGACCTTCTTCACGGGGCAGCCCATGTTGATGTCCACGGACTGGGCGCCCATTTCCTGGCACAGGACGGCGGCGTCGCGCATCTCCTCCGGCACGCTGCCGAAGAGCTGGATGGCCAGCGGCCGGTCCTCCGGCGAGGATTCGACGAGCTTGAGCGCGGTGCGGTTGCGTTCGAGCAGGGAGCGGGCGTTGACGAGGTCGGTGGTGGCCCAGCCGAGGCCGCCGAGCTCGCGCAGGGTGACGCGGAAGGGCAGGTTGGTGTAACCCGCCAGCGGCGAGAGGAAGAGGTTGGTCGGGAGCTTGTGCGGGCCGATGCGCATGTGCCAGACCGGGCAGCATGGCTTCTGCGCCACCCGCGACAATCCCGCAAAAGTGTAACCCATTGGGTTACACTTTTGCTAGAGCGCGGGGTTCCGACCGGCGCGGCTTTCCGCCAGCCAGTGCAGCAGCCGCAGGGTCAGTTCGGCATCCGGCAGCCGGCGGCGTCCGGTCAGGAAGTCATTGATGCGCTGACGGGGCACGCCGAGGTAACGCGCCAAGCGCGCCTTGCTGCCATAGATCTGGAGTTCCTGCCGGAGCAGCGTGGTGCAGACGTTCCACATGGGGGTGGCCGATCCGGGCCGGCGGGTTCGCCCCACCGCCTGGGACCGCCGATGCAGGGCATGGTGCACCCGCCGGGCGCCGGTTTCTGCGGCCACGGCGAGCGCATCACCCAAATCCAGCCACAGCTTGAGACGGGGATGAATCGGTATCATGGCGAAAGTGTAACCCATTGGGTTACACTTTCGAGCGGGAAACGGAGTTGTGAGGCGGGGTATTTCTCAGGCCCGGTGGCGTGGGACCGGGCGGCCGGGTGGGCGCCGGAAGCGGAACATGAAGACGATAACCACGCCGATGATGAAGAGGAACTGCCCGATGATCAGCGGCATGAGTTCGATCTCCAGCCGGCCGCCCGAAAGGTTGGCCCGATGGACGTGGTGAAACACGAACATGAAGAACGCGAGGGTGGCGCAGCCGATGGCATGGAGCAGGGCGGCGACCGCCTGCAGGGCCGCGGCGCGGCGTTCCGGGGCGAACCAGTAGTCGCGATGCGGCACATTGATAAAACGCGCCGGGAGCCGGTCGATGAAGTGGCCCAGCCCCGCGAACACCGCGGCGATGAAGACCGCCAGGCCAGCCTGGAACGCCGCGTGGGCGTCGCGGCTCATCCAGTCGTCGGGCTGGCCGCGAACATCAAAGTGCGTGGCGACCTGTTCCGGCAGGGTGGCATGATGGCGGGCTGCCTGCACGAGCGCCAGCCCCAGCGTTAACAGCAAAAGCAGCAGCAGGGCGCGTGACATGATCCCACAATGGCAAAAACTCAGCGGGACGCCACCGCGGTTTTCATCCGCCGCAGCGCCTCGGCGAGGGTGGCGCGGGGGCAGCCGAAGTTGATGCGCACGTGTTTGCCCTTGGGCGAGCCGAAGAAAGCGCCGTCGCTCAGGCCCACGCCGTGCGTTTCAAAGTGCGCGACGGGGTCGGGCAGGTTCAACGCCGCGACATTGAGCCAGCCGAGGTAGGTGGCCTCGATCGGGGCCTCGATGGTGACGCCGGGCAGTTCGCGCTGCACGAAGTCCGCCAGAAAATCGCGGTTGCCGCGCAGGTGGGCGAGGAGGGCCTGCCGCCAGGGTTCACCGTCGCGGTAGGCCGCTTCGCAGGCGGTGAAGCCGAGCGCCGTCACCTCGGCGACGATGCCGGCGGTGGCCCGGACAAACCGCGCGCGGAGTTCCCGGTCGGGAATAAGGGCAAAGGAGGTGCCGAGGCCGGGGACATTGTAGGTCTTGCTCGGCGCCATGAGGGTGACGGTGCGGCGTGCGATGGCTTCGCCCAGCACCGCAGTCGGGATGTGCGGCAGCGCCGGGTCGAGGATGAGGTCGCAATGAATTTCATCGCTGCACAGCACGAGGTTGTGCCGCACGCAGAATTCGCCGAGCCGCACGAGCTCGTCGCGCCGCCACACGCGGGCGAGCGGGTTGTGCGGATTGCAGAGATAAAACAGCTTCGTCCGCGGCGTGACGGCGCGCTCCAGCGCCTCCCAGTCGATGGTCCAGCGCCCGTCCCGGAGGACAAAGTCCACCGTGGTGGAAACCCGTGCGCTGTTTTTGGGCGCGGACATGAACGGCGGATAAACCGGCGCCAGCGTGAGCACTTCCTCGCCGGGCGCGGCGAAGGCCTGGGCGGTGACATTGAGCCCGACCACCAGGCCGGGCAGCCACACGATCCAGTCCGGCTCGATGTTCCAGCCGTAGCGTGCGGCCATCGCTTCGACGATCGCGCCGACGGTGGAGGGCACCGGCCGGGCGTAGCCGAAGATGCCGTGGTCCACGCGGGCGTGCAGCGCCGCCACGATGGCCGGGGCCGCGGGAAAATCCATGTCGGCCACCCACATCGGCAGCACGTCGCGACCGGCGTATTTCTGCCATTTTTGGGAGTCGGTGCCGCGGCGCTCGGGGACGTTTTCGAAATCAAAACTCATGGCTGGGAGCGGAAACCAACCACGGATTCCGCCGGCGGGCACGGTTTATTTCCGGCATAACCCGGGGCGGGAAATTTTTTCACGGTGGGACGGCACAGGGCGGGTTATTATTTCCCGCCCTCGGCAACGGGGTCGGAATAAATGGCTAACGGTCGGGAGCTTAGCGCTTCGGCCAGACCGGCATCCTGTATGCAGATAGACCGGCATCACATCGTTCCAACCTTCAAACCATACAAAGCCATGACCCTCGTCCGTTACACTTATCCCAACTATCGCAGCCCGGTGGCCTTTCAACGGTCGCCATGGGCCGGCCTTGAGACCGAAATCGACCGTCTCTTTTCCTCGGCGTTCGCCAATCTTGCCGCCCCGTCGGCGGATACGCGTTTCCCGATCGATCTCTACGAGGACAAAGACAACACCTACGTCCGCGCGGAGCTCCCGGGCGTGAACCGCGACGACATCCATGTCGAGATCGTGGACGGCTACCTGAGCATCAACGCCACGCACAAGCGCAAGGACGGCGAGCAGGAGCAAAGCTTCTCGCTCAACCGCTCCGTCCACCTGCCCGACGAGGTGCAGGCGGACCGCATCACCGCCGCCTACGAGAACGGCGTGCTGACCGTCACCCTGCCCAAGCAGGAGGCGGCCAAGCCCCGCAAGATCACCGTCTCGGTCAAGTAAACCGCCAACCGCAAACTCCCACCACCATGAGCATCTTCAACACCCTCATCCCTTCGTTCAACCGCGTGAACGTCCGCCGCCACCAACCCGAAGCCCCGGCCGACCGGGGTCCGGTCGTGCGGCCGGCCTACGAGGTCAAGGAAACCGCCGAAGCCTACGGGCTCACCGTGCACCTGCCCGGTGTGACCAAGGACGGCCTTGAGCTCACGGCCGAGGACGGCCTCTTCACCGTGCGCGGCACCCGCGCCTGGAAACAGCCCGAGGGCTGGACCGCCCTTTACCGCGAGTCGGCGGATGCCGGCTTCGAGCTCGCGCTTACGCACGACAACGCCATCGACGTGGACAAGATCCACGCCGAGCTGAAAGACGGCGTGCTGCGCGTGTCGCTGCCGAAGACCGAGGCCGTGAAACCACGCAAGATCGCGGTGGCCTGACTACCGGCCCCACCACGCCCGTGACCAAGCCGGACTCTGAAAAGAGTCCGGCTATTTTGCGTGCAAATCGGACTGGCGGCCCTGCGACCGCCGGATAGCGTAGCGGCATGGAGACCCTGTCCATCGTCATGATGGTGTCCTTTTTTGTGGTGATGCCTGCATTCGGCATCTGGGCGGTCATCCACAATACCCGCCGCATGCGCGCCAATCTGGAGCGCTTGGCGGCCGACCTCGGGCTCCGGCTCGACCCGCCCGATCCCCCGCGCGGGCTTACGGCCGCGCCGCCAGCGCTGGTGGGTTCCATCCGCGGCAAAGCCGTCAAGATCCATACCTTCAGCACCGGCAGCGGGAAGTCCCGGACCACGTGGACCGCGGTGGTGGTCACGCCGGTGCTGACCGGCGATATGACATGCTCCATCACCCGCCAAGGATTTGGCACACGCGTGCTGCAGCTCTTCGGGGCGAAGGAGATCACCGTGGGCAACCGCGAGTTTGACGACGCGTGGTTTGTGCAGACCAACCAGCCCGATTTTCTCCGCGCCGCGCTGCTGCCCGAGTTGCAGCAGAAATTCCGTCCTTTCCGCGGGGCCTTCAAGTTGGAGCAGGGTCTGGTCACTTACACCGAGCAGGGGCTCATCGCCAACGAGGCGATCCGCATCCGGTTCGGGCAGGCCACGGAGCTGGCCTGCGATCTTGCCGATCTGGCCGAAGTGCAGGCCCGGCACGGGGCCAAGGGCTGACATGGGTGCGTCCACCCCAACCCTGCCCGTGACCGGGCCGGTCCTGCTTTTCGACGGAGAGTGCGGCCTGTGCCACCGCTGCGTGCGGCTTTTGCTGCGGCTCGACCGCCGGGGGCTGCTGCGGTTTGCGCCGTTGCAGAGTCCCGCCGCCCAGGCCTACCTGCGGGCGCAGGGGTTGCCGGTGGCCGATTTTGATTCGCTGGTTTTTGTCGCCGACTGGGCCGCGGCGACGCCGCCGCGGTTGCGGACGGACGGTGTGCTCGCGGCCCTGCGGCTGTGTCCGGGCACCGGCCGGATGCTGGCCGCGGTGCTGGGCCTCGTGCCCGGCCGCTGGCGCGACGCCGGCTACCGGCTCATCGCCCGGTGGCGCTACCGCATTTTTGGGGAATGGCGGCCCCGGCCGCTGGCGCGACCGGAGTGGGCGGAGCGGTTTTTCGCCTGAAGCGCGGCTATTTGCTCACGTTCACGGACTTGGTTTTGTCCGGGATCAGCACCGAGGCGAGAACCGAGACGACCAGCACGCCGCCGATCACGCCGAGCGAGACGGCGATCGGAACCTTATACCAGCTCTCGATGAGCATTTTCACGCCGATGAAGACCAGGATGAGGGCGAGGCCGAGCTTGAGGTAGCGGAAGAGCTGCATGATGCCGTTCAGCGCAAAATACATCGCACGCAGCCCGAGGATGGCGAAGACGTTCGACGTGAGCGCGATGAACCCGTCGCGGGTGATCGCCAGCACGGCGGGCAGCGAATCCACGGCGAAGACCACGTCGGTCGATTCGATCACGAGCAGCACGACGAACAGCGGCGTGGCCATGCGGCGGCCCTGGTGGATGGTGAAAAAGCGCCCGTTGTCGTCGTGCGGCGCCACCGGGTAGAAGCGGCGGAAGAGCCGCACGATCCAGTTGTGCTCGGGATTCACGTCCACCTCGCTCTTGCCGGGCAACGCCATCTTGATGCCGGTGAAAAGGAGGAACGCGCCGAAAATGTAGATCACCCAGTGGAAGCGCGCGAGCACGCTCACGCCGACGAGGATGAACACCGTGCGCATGATCACGGCGCCGACCACGCCCCAGAACAGCACGCGGTGCTGGAAGCGCGGCGGCACCCGGAAATAGGTGAACACGAGGATGAAGACGAAGACGTTGTCCACGCTCAGCGCCTTCTCGACGATGTAGGCCGCGAAAAACTCCTTCGCCGGCACGGGGCCGCGCCACCACCACAGCAGGACGTTGAAGGCCAGCGCGAGGCCGATCCACACGGCACACCAGCGCAGCGCCTCCTTCATCTTCACCTCGTGGGCCACGCGGTGGAACACCCCGAGGTCGAGCGCGAGCATCGCCGAGATGAAGGCGAAAAAGGCCAGCCAGGCCCAGAGCGGCAGGGGCGGAAGTTCGGTCAGAACGGCAAACAGCGGTGGCATGAAGGCGGGAGAATGCGCAGAGGCGCGCCGGGCGGGCAAGCGGGGATTGACCGGCCGGCGCGTCGGCGGCACCTTGGCCGGATGATGAAGTTCTGGCGCTCATTCATGTTTGTTGCCCTGACCCTCGTTACCGGCGGGGTCGCCCTGCTGGCCCAGGAATCGTCCGCGGCCGCCCCGGCCGCGCCCAGCACCTGGATGCAGGGCTGGACTTGGACCAAGCAGGTCCTGCTGCTGCAGGTTGGGGAAAACGCCTTCGGCCGGGTGCTGGCCTCACTCGGCGTGCTGCTGGCGGCGGTGCTGCTGCGGCGGCTGCTGCTGACGATGGTGTTCAAAGTGCTGCACAAGGTGGCCGCCCGCACCTCCTCCCGCCTCGACGACAAGCTCTTCGCCGGACTGCAGGCGCCCATTTCCACCTTTCTGCTCGTCCTCAGCTCCTTTCTGGCGCTGGCCATCCTCAACCTCGACCCCCAGATCGACCGCGTCGTGCTGTGGCTCTTTCAGGTCACGGTGATGACGGTGATCTTCTGGGGTTTCCTGCGTTGCTCCGACATCGTCGCCGATCACCTGCACGAGCAGGCGAAGGAAAAGAGCCTCGGGATCACGCCGTTCATCCCGCTGATCAAAAAGACGCTGCGGGTGTTTTTTGTGATCATCGGCGTCATCCTGATCATCCAAAACATGGGCTACTCCGTCGGTTCGCTGCTGGCGGGCCTCGGCATCGGCGGTCTGGCCGTGGCACTCGCCGCGCAGGATTCGCTCTCCAACTTTTTCGGCTCGCTGGTGGTGGCGGTGGACCGGCCGTTCAAGCTGGGCGATTTCGTGCAGATCGGCGCCACCATGGGCACGGTCGAGGAAATCGGGCTGCGCTCTTCGCGTTTGCGCACCCCGCAGCGGACGCTGGTCACGATTCCCAACAAGATGATGGCCAACGAGGTCATCACCAATTTCTCCGTCATGCCCCAGCGCCGGGTGGACCAGACCATCGGGCTCACCTACGACACCACGCCGGAGCAGATGGAGGGGATTCTCGCTGATTTCCGGGCCATCCTCAAAAACGATCCCGGCGTGCACCAGGAGTTCCTGGCGGTGAACTTCCTCGGCTACGGCGCCTCGTCGCTCGACATCCAGATCATCTATTTCTGCGCCGACCCCAACATCGTGAAGAGCTTCGAGCTGCGCGAGCGGATCAACCTCGCCTTCATGCGCGCGGTCAATGCCCGCGGGCTGTCGTTTGCTTTCCCGACGCAGACTGTTCACCTCGAAGGCCCGGTGGCGCGGCAGCTGGCGGGCGGGCGCGGCGCTGCGGCGGGGAGCTGAGACGGCCGCAAAAAATTCGTGTAATTGCCCGGCGGGTTCCTAGGGTGGCCGTTCCATGGCCGAGCCTCCGCCTAGTCCCGCCGCCGCTCCGCTCCCCAACTGGGTGCTGGTCCGGCGGCTGTTCGGGCTCGCGTGGCGCTACCGGCTGCACTGCATCGGCGTGCTGCTGCTCCAGCTCGTGCTGCTCACCATGGGCATCGCCGGGCTCAGCTTCACCGGGCTCGGCATCGACTACATCCGCTCGCAGGTCGAGGGCGTGCCACTGGGCGACAACCCCCTGCACCTGGCGCCGCCGGCCGACTGGCCGCCGCTGCACGTGCTCGGGTTGCTGGCGGGCCTCATCCTTGTCTTCGCGCTCAGCCGCGCGGTGCTCAACTACGCCTACGCCGTCTCGATCAACAAGCTCGTGCAGCAGAAGCTCGTGGTGGACCTGCGCGCGCAGGTTTACGACAAGCTGCAGCGCCTCAGCTTCCGGTTTTTCGACGCCAACACCACCGGCTCGATCATCACCCGCGTGACCGGCGACGTGCAGGCCGTCCGCATGTTTGTGGACCAGGTGCTGATGCAGAGCGTGATCATGGTCATTTCGCTGTCCGTCTACGTGGTTTACATGGTCAGCCTGCATCCCGGTCTGACCCTCGCGTGTCTCGCCACGACGCCGCTGCTGGCGGTCATCTCCATCTGGTTTTCGCACAAGATCCAGCCCGAGTATGCGCGCAACCGCACGCTGTTCGAGCGGATGGTGCAGGCGTTGGCCGAAAGCATTCAGGGCATTGCCGTCACCAAGGGTTTCGGCCGCGAGGACGAGGACCGGGCGCGCTTCGATGCGGCCAACCAGGCCGTGTTTGACCAGCAGCGCGGCATCTTCTGGCGGGTGAGCCTGTTTTCCCCGGCGGTCGGCCTGCTCACGCGCATCAACATGCTGGTGCTGCTCGGCTACGGCGGCTGGCTGGTGATGCAGGGGCAGCTGCCGCTCGGCACGGGCCTCATCGTCTTTGCCGGCCTGCTCGAACAGTTCTCCGGGCAGGTGAACAGCGTGGCCACCCTCGTCAACAGCGTGCAGCAGTCGCTGATCGGCGCCCGCCGGGTGTTTGAGATCCTCGACGCCCCGGTCGAGGTGCAAAGCGCCCCCGACGCCGTGCGCCGCCCGCGGCTCACGGGGGCCGTGCGCTTCGACCGCGTCAGCTTTGCCTACACCGGCATCACCCCGGTGTTGCGCGACATCTCGCTGGAGGTGAAGCCCGGCCAGTGCGTCGCCATCCTCGGGGCCACCGGCGCCGGCAAGAGCGTGCTCATGAGCCTCATCCCCCGCTTTTTCGACCCCACGACGGGCTGCCTGCTGATCGACGGCATCGATGCACGCCGGCTGCATCTCGACGACCTGCGGCGCAACATCGGTCTGGTTTTCCAGGAAAGCTTCCTCTTTTCCAACACGGTCGGCGCCAACATCGCCTTCGGGCATCCCGAGGCCACGCCGGAGCAGATCATCAAGGCGGCCAAGATCGCGGCGGCGCACGACTTCATCATGGCGCTGCCCAAGGGCTACGACACCGTGCTGGGCGAGAGCGGCAGCGGCCTGTCGGGCGGGCAGCGGCAACGGCTCGCCATCGCCCGCGCCGTGCTGCTCGAGCCGGCCATCCTGCTGCTTGACGATCCCACCGCCGCGATCGACAGCGAGACCGAGCACGAGATCTTCGAGGCCCTGGAGCGGGCGATCAGCGGCCGCACGACCTTCATCGTGGCCCACCGCCTCAGCACGCTGCGGCGGGCCGACTTCATCATCGTGATGGAGGACGGCCGCATCGTGCAGCGCGGGACGCACGAGGAACTCATGCGCGTGCCCGGCCCCTACCGGCGGGTCGCCCGGTTGCAGCTGGTGGACGGGCGCGAGCTGCAGACACCGGCCGCAGAAAAGGAGGGGGCACCATGAGTCCGCCCACCGGCAAAGCCGGCCAGCTCACGCTGACCGACCGCCAGCAGGAGGCGGAAGACGAGGTCCAGTTCAAACCGTTGGAGTGGGGGCTCATCCGCCGGCTGTTCAGCTACACCGAGCCAGTGAAGCGCAAGCTATTCTGGCTTGTGGCGCTCACCCTCACCCGTGCCGTGCAGCTGCCGCTGCTGGCCTGGGCGGTCGGCTTCATCATCAGCGGACCGGTCGCCGGGCACGATCTGCCGCTCCTGTTCTGGGCGCTGGGCGGCTACCTGCTGCTGGCGGTGAGCACCGACGGCCTGTTTCACTTCCGTCAGCGCTATGCGCTCGAGATCGGCGAGACCGTGGTCAGCGCCCTCCGGGCCGAGATTTTTGCGAAGATGCAACGGCAGCCGATGAGCTTTTTCCACCGCATCAAGCTCGGCCGGATCATCGGCCGCGTGACCAGCGACGTGGAATCGCTGCGCGTGGGCATCCAGGATGTGTTTTTCGTCAGCATGGTCCAGGGCGGGCAGATGATCGTCGCCGCTGCGCTCATGGCCTGGTGCGACTGGGTGCTCTTCCTGGTGGTCGTGGCGATGGCGCCGATTCTCTGGGGGGTGAACCGGCACTTCCGCGTGCGGCTCAGCCGGGAGTCGCGTGCGGCCACCGAAAGTTTCAGCCGGGTCACGGCCACGCTGGCCGAGTCCGTCAACGGCATCCGGGTGACGCAGGGCTTTGTGCGGCAGGAGACGAACGCCGGCCTGTTCCGCAATCTCCTCAGCGCCCATTCGCGCTTCAACCTCGCGCTGGCCCGCACCTCCGCGATCCTCGTGCCGCTGCTCGAGCTGAACAGCCAGTTTTTCATCGCGATCCTGCTCATGGCCGGCGGCTGGCGCACGTTCCACGACCTGATGACGATGGCCGACCTCATCCAGTTCTTCTTCCTCGCCAACCTGTTCTTCTCGCCGATTGCCACCCTCGGCACGCAATACAACAACGCCCTCATCGCGATGGCGGGCGCCGAACGGGTCTTCCGCCTCATCGACGCCACGCCGGACTGGGTGGACGATCCCGCGGCGACGGACCTGCCCGACCCCGGCCGCACCGGCGTGGCCCGTGGCGCGGCGGTGGAGTTCCGCGGCGTGACCTTCGGCTACGACCCGGCGCAGCCCGTGCTGCACGACATCGACTTCACCGCGGCCCCCGGCCAGACGGTTGCGCTGGTCGGCCACACCGGCAGCGGCAAGAGCTCCATCATCAACCTGGTGGCGAAGTTCTACCTGCCCACGAAAGGCGAACTGCTGATCGACGGCCGCGAGGTGCGGCACATCACCAGCCGCTCGCTCCACCGCCAGATGGGCATGGTGCAGCAGCAGAACTTCCTCTTCACCGGCACCGTGCTGGAGAACATCCGGATGAGCCGGCCCGAGGCAACCGACGAAGAGGTCCGCGAGGCGGCCCGCCGGCTCGACTGCCTCGACCTGCTGGAGGCGTTGCCGCGCGGGTTGCTGACCGAGGTGGGCGAGCGTGGGGCGGGGTTGTCCGTCGGACAGCGGCAGCTGATCTGCTTCGCCCGGGCCCTGTTGGCCGACCCGCGGATCGTGATCCTCGACGAGGCCACCAGCTCGATCGACGCCCTGACGGAGGCCCGCCTCCAAAAAGCCCTCGTGGAGCTGCTCCGCGGCCGCACCAGCTTCATCGTGGCCCACCGGCTCAGCACCATCCGGCATGCCGACTGCGTGCTCGTGCTCGACCGCGGCCGCATCATCGAGCGCGGTCCGCATGCGGAGCTGCTTGCCCGGGGCGGCCACTACGCCGAACTCTACGCCCAGTTCGTGCAGGTCGACGATGCCGCCCGGCCGCCGGCGTCCTCGTGAAACCGTAAGATTCTCCTAGGCAAACCGGCCTTTCTCCCTCTATAAGGGCGGTGTCTTCACACCGAGGACACCCTAAACAAACAATCAATATGGCTAAAAAATCCGCTCGCAAACCCAACGCTGCATTCATGAAACCGGTCACGCCCGACGACAAGCTCGCCGCCGTGGTTGGCTCGACCCCGCTCCCCCGCACGGAGCTCACCAAGAAGCTCTGGGCCTACATCAAGAAGAACGGCCTGCAGGACAAGAAGGTGAAGACCCAGATCAACGCCGACGACAAGCTGAAGGCCGTCTTCAACGGCAAGTCGAAGGTCAGCATGTTCGAGATGACCAAGCTCGTCTCGGGTCACGTCAAGTAAGCAGACTTTTTTCCTCCCAAACCGCCGCGGCTTCCGCGGCGGTTTTTTTTGCGTCCGCTTCAGCATTGCGCGGCCCGGCGCAGCCGGATTGGCTCGGGCCACTGGTATCCCCCGCATGCGTCTCCTCCTGAAATACCGCCTGCCCGCAGCAGCGGCGGCCATTTTTGTCGCCGGGCTGGCCGTCGGCCACTGGGGTTACCGCTCCGCCGAACTGGAGATGCGCGGCGGCCTGCTGCGCGATGTGCTGGGCGCGGCCGCGGCGTTTGATGCCGCCGAGCTCGACCGGCTCACCGGCACCGCGGCCGATGTCGGCACCCCGGACTACGCGGCGGTGAAAGATCGGCTCGTGCGCTACCGGCAGGTCGACGCGCTGATCCGCTTCGTCTATCTTTTCCGGCCCATGGCCGCGGCCGGCCGGGTGATATTTCTCGCGGATTCCGAGCCGGCCGATTCGGCCGAAATCTCCCTGCCGGGCGAGGAATATGCGGAAGCGGCGACGTCCCCCGGTTTGCAGGCCGTCCTGCGCACCGGTCTGCCGGCGACCGAAGGTCCGCTGCAGGACGGCTTCGGCATGTGGATAACCGGCTATGCCGCGATCATGGATCCGGCCGGTGAAATTCGCGGGATCGTCGGCATCGACATCGCCGCGCACGACTGGAACCGCCGCCTCTGGGCCGGGGCGGTGCAGGCGGCCTTTTACACCTGGCTGCTGCTCGGCCTGCCGCTGGCCGGCTGGGTGATCAACCGCCGGCAGCACGCCCAGCGCGAAGTCATCCGCAACCTTTTCGAGGCCATGGAGCAGAGCCCCTCGGCCGTCATGATCGTGGACCTGCAGAGCCGGATCGAATATGCCAACGCCGGCCTTTGCCGGCAGCTCGGCTATGCGCGGCGCGAGCTCATTGCCCGGCCCTGGCGAGAGTTCAAATCGCCCCACCTGCCGGATGAGACAGTCGGCGAACTCGTCGGCACCGTGCGCGCCGGCGGCACCTGGAGCGGCGAGTGGCTGCAGCCCCGCCGCGACGGTTCGCAGTATCCCGTGCGCGCCAGCATCTCCCCGGTCCGGCGCAGCAACGGCGAGCTGGCCTGCTTTGTCGCGGTGTTCGAGGACATGACCGTGGTGAAGCAGAACGAGGCGGTGCTGCGCGAGGCGCTGGAACGCGCCGAAGCCGGCGACCGCGCCAAGAGCCAGTTCCTTGCCACCATGAGCCACGAGGTGCGCACCCCGCTCAACGGCATCGTCGGCTTCACCAACCTGCTGCTCGACACCCCGCTCAGCGACGAGCAGAAGGAATACCTCCAGACCATCCACCTCAGCGCCGAGGCGATGATCCAGCTGACGGGCGACATGCTCGATTTCGCGCGGATCGAATCCGGCAAGTTCCGGCTGGAGCTGCAGCCGTGTGATCCGCGCGAATGCCTCGAAGATGCGCTCGACCTGCTCGCCGGCCGCGCGGCCGAGAAGAAGCTCGAGCTGCTGCACTGGGTGGAGGACGGCGTCCCGCAGATGGTGCAGGCCGACCCCGGCCGCCTGCGCCAGGTGCTGACGAACCTCATTGGCAATGCCGTGAAATTCACCGAGGCAGGCGAGGTGGAGGTCACGCTCGCGGCGCGGGCGGCCGGCCCGGATTGGGAGCTGGAGTTTGTCGTCCGCGACACCGGGCCGGGCATCGCGCCCGGCCAGCAGCAGCTCCTGTTCAAACCCTTTTCGCAGGTGGACAGCGCCTTCACCCGCCAGCACGGCGGCACGGGGCTCGGCCTCGCGATTTGCCGCAACCTCGTGCAGATGATGGGCGGCGTGATCGGAGTGGAGAGCCGGGAAGGCGCGGGCTCCACCTTCCGTTTCACCATCCATGCCGCGGCCGTCGAGGGTGGCGGCCCCGTGAACATGGCCGCGGATCTCGCGGGCGTCCGGCTGGCGATCGCCGCCGCACCGGGCTCGTTGCGCCACGAACTGGTGCGACTCGGCCAGCGGTGGGGGGCGCTCGTCACGGCGACCACGCTTGAGGAGCTGCCGGGGCTGGCTTGGGACGTGGCGCTCGTGGATCTGGATTTTTCCGCCGTCCAACAATTTGTCGCCCGCGGGCAGGAGCAGCCGGGACTGCCGCGGGAAAAAGTCATCGGCCTCGTGCCGCTGGTGCTGCCGGCGGCCAGCCGCACCGCCCTGCACCGGCATTTCCGGCTGCTGGTCAACAAGCCGGTGCATCATCAGGCGCTGCGCGCGCTGCTGGGCGCGCCCGCCGCCCAGCCGGTCGCGACAGCCTCCCCCTTTGCCCGGACCGGCTTCGGCCTGCAGGTGCTCCTGGTGGAGGACAACCCCGTCAATCAGCGGCTCATGCAGCGCGTGCTCGGCCGGCTTGATTGCCAATGGACGCTGGCGGACAACGGCCGCATCGCCCTCGATGAACTGGCCCGCCGCGACTACGATGTGGTGCTGATGGACCTGCACATGCCCGTAATGGACGGGCTGACCGCCATCGAACACATCCGGCGCGGTGAAGCGGGAGAAAAGATGCGCGAGGTCTGGATCATCGCCCTCACCGCGGACGCCCGCGAAGAGCAACGGGCCCGGGTGCTGACGGCCGGGGCCGACGACTACCTGACCAAACCGCTGAAACCCGCGGAGCTGACCGACGCCTTCCTGCGGCTGCAGGCGGCCCGCGGTTCCGCCGGGCCGGACGCCCCGCTCACCTGAGCCCAAGCGCGGCCTCGATCCGGCGGGTCGCCAGTTTCAGCACCTGCAGGCGGGCATGGCGCTTGTCGTTGGCCGGCACGAGGTGCCAGGGGGCCGGCGGTTGCTGGGTGAGGGCCAGCATGTCGCCCACGGCAATCTCGTAGGCGGCCCACTTGCGGCGGTTGCGCCAGTCCTCGGCATTGATCTTGTGGCGCTTGTATTCGGTTTCCTCCCGGTGGCGGAACCGCCGCAGCTGCTCGTCCTTGCTGATGTGCAGCCAGAACTTCACCACGATGATGCCGCGCTCGGTCAGCTGGGCCTCGAAATCGTTGATCTCGGTGTAGGCGCGGCGCCACTCGTCGTCGCGGGCAAAGCCTTCCAGCCGCTCGACCAGCACGCGGCCATACCAGGAGCGGTCGTAGATGGTCACCATGCCGGCGCGCGGCACGTGCCGCCAGAAGCGCCAGAGGTAGTGGTGGGATTTTTCCTCGTCCGTGGGTTTGGAAACCGGGATGACGCGGCAATCGCGCGCGTCGATCGCGCTGGTGAGGCGGCGGATCGCGCCGCCCTTGCCGGCGGCGTCCCAGCCCTCGAAGACAAACACGATGGATCGGTGCTTGGCCGCGGCCCGCCGCACGGCGGCGTTGAGCCGGCCGAGCCACTTGTCCCGCTTCAATTCGTAGGCGGCGGCGGAGAGCTTTTGGTCGAGCGGCAGATCCAGAAGCAACCGCCGTCCGCTCGGTCGCAAAGGGGTCACCGGGCGGCGGCGTTCCGGCCGGGCCGTCGCCTGACGGAGCCGGCGCTGGTGCTCTTGGAAACGTGCAAGCAGCGTGGTGGCCACGGCCAGATTGCGCGACCGCTCGTCCGTTGCGTCGATGACATGCCAGGGCGCGCCGGGGCGGCGCGTGGCCCGCTGCATGGTGGCCGTCAGCGCGGCCAGCCGCGCATAGCGGCGGTGGCTTTCCCAGTCGTCCGGCGTCACCCGCCAGGCGGTGCGGGCATCGTCTTCAAGTTCGCGCAGCCGGCGGCCCTGGGCCTCGCGGGAGAGGTGCAGCCAGCATTTGACGATAAGGGCGCCGTCGGCCGCGAGGGTCCGTTCAAAATGCTCGATGCGCTGCAGGGCGTGATGGAAACCGGCTTTTTTTGCCCGCGGCTGCATCGCCTCGCGCAGCACTTCCGTATACCAGGAGCCCGCATAGATGCCGATGCGGCCGCGCGGCGGCAGGCTCCGCCAGTAGCGCCACATCAACGGGCGCTCGCGTTCCTCCTCGGTCGGCGGGTGGAAGGCGAACACCTCCACCCCGCGCGGATCGAGCCAGCTGTGCAGGGTGTTGATGACCTCGCCTTTGCCGGAACCCTCGACGCCCGCGATCACGAGCAGGACCGGGCAGGGCAGCTCCTTGAGCCGCACCTGCAGCTGCACCAACTGCTCGCGCAACCGCGGCACCCGGGCTTCGTAATCCTTGCGGGTGAGCCTGGTTTTTTCTGCCGCGCGCTTCGCCATGCGGCCAAAGGAGTGGCGGCTGTGCGGGCGGTTGTCGAGCCGGGCCGCCGGCGGTGACACATTCTTCACACGGCGCGGAACCGGGCTCTGCGCTTGCCGCGCGGCCCGGCGCGGGCACGCTTCGCGCCCACTTCATTGAACACCCAGCGTCATCCCCAACACCAGCGGGCCGTCCTCATGCTGCTCCTTGCCACGCTGCTGTGGGGGGTGAGCTTTCCCGTGGTCAAGGCACTTGTATCTTGAGCAACGAAGGACTGGTTGCGGGTTCCGAGAATGGGCCATTGGCTCGTCGGAGGAAGCCGCAACCAGTCCGGGTGAGCGTGCCAACTTTCCTGAGTCAGACCGATAAGGCCTAGAGACGTGAAAGCGATCTCGCGGGTCAGCAGGGTCGGCTTGGGGATCATCATAAAAACTCGAACCGTTGGAAGAGCGCGGCGCCAGCCGCAGCTCGCATCGCAAGACAGAGCCGTATGAAAACCAAAGCACAAAGTCCGGTGTATGCCGGCGTGGATATCAGCAAGGACCGGCTGGATGTGTCGTTGCCCGGGCAAGGCCCGAGCCACTACGCAAACAGCGCGTCAGGGATAGGACAGTTGGTCAAGGTGCTCGCAGGCAGGACGGAACCGGTGCGCGTGATCTGCGAACCGAGCGGAGGCTACGAGCGGGCACTGTTGGAGGCGTTATGGGCCGCGAAGATCGCGGTGAGCTTGGTGAACGCCGCGCGGATCCGGGCGTTTGCCCGGGCGCAGGGGCTGCTGGCCAAGACCGATCAGATCGACGCGACCGTGTTACGTGAGTTCGGGGAACTCCTGCAGCCCGAGGAGATAAGCGCCCCGTCGCCGCAGCGGCAACGCCTGGCCGCGCTCGTGCAGCGGCGTGAGCAGTTGGTCTCCCTCCTGTTGATGGAGGAGCAGCGGCTGACCCAGACCCGCGACCAGGTGGTGCGAAAGCTCGGGCTGACACTGGTCAAGGAGCTGCAAAAGCAGGTAAAACAGATCGAGGAAATGATCGCGCAGCAGATCGACGATGACGACACGCTGAAAGGCCAGAGCGAGCGGCTCCAGCAGGTCAAAGGCATCGGCAAGGTGACGGCCTCGACCCTGTTGGCGGAACTGCCCGAACTCGGTCAGCTGACCCGCAACGAAGCCGGCGCGCTGGCCGGAGTAGCGCCCATCAACCGGGACAGCGGCACGCATCGCGGGCGACGAACGATCCGCGGCGGCCGTATCAAGGTCCGCCGGGTGCTCTACATGGCTGCCACGGTCGCGGCACGGTTTAATCCCATCCTCAAAGCATTTTACCAACGCCTGGTCGCTGCCGGTAAGCCCAAGAAAGTCGCGCTAACCGCCGTCATGCGCAAACTCGTCGTCCTCCTAAATCAACTCCTCAAAAATCCTCAATTTACGCTCGCCTGAAAGACCGTTGCTGACCCTGCTGCACGCGTCCCTCGTGCCGCAGGCCGGGGGCTGGTTCTCGGTGCTCTATGCGGTGGCGCCGCGGTTCATGCTCGCCACGCTGGTCCTGCTGCTCTGGCACCGTCGCGCCGTGTTTACGATGACGAAGGCCGAACTGGCCCAGGGCGCGGGGATGGGGGTGTTTGCCACCCTCGGGCTGTTGCTGCAGGTGGACGGGCTGCACTACACCGCGGCCTCGACCTCCGCATTTCTGACGCAGTTTTACGTGATTCTGCTGCCGGTTTATTTTGCGCTCCGGCAACGGGTGAACCCTGGCGCACGCGTCTGGTTCAGTGCCGTGCTTGTGCTGGCGGGCGTGGCCATCCTCGGGCGGTTCGACTGGCGCACGCTCAGCCTGGGCCGCGGCGAATGGGAGACGTTGTTGTCCTCGTTTTTTTTCATGGCGCAGATCCTCTGGCTCCAGCGGCGGAAATTCGCCGGCAACCGGGCCGGGCACATCACGCTGGCGATGTTTGGCACGCACGTGGTGCTGCTGGTGCCGCTGGCCGTGCTCGCGGCACCGGATCTGCCGACCCTGCTGGTGCCGTGGACCTCGGCGGCCTGGGTGGGGTTGACCCTCATGCTCACGTTTTTCTGCACGCTGGGCTCCTTCTCGATCATGAACGCGTGGCAGCGCAAAATCCCGGCGACCGAGGCCGGGCTGATTTACTGCACGGAGCCGGTCTTCAGCTCGCTGATGACCCTGTTCCTGCCGGCCGTCTTTTCCCTGTGGGGCGGCATCGCCTATGCAAACGAAACGCTCACGTGGACGCTGCTCGTGGGCGGCGGCCTCATCCTGCTGGCCAACATCCTCACCCAGCTGCAGTCCGGCTGTTTGTCACCCAATAGGTGACAAATGGCCGGGTGGTCAGGAGCGGTCGGAGCCGCGGTGCTGCGCGCCCAGCCAGTCGAGCAGCAGCAGCATCCGCTCCGCGTCGGGCATGCGGCCCCGGCCGACCAAATAGTCGTGGATACGCTGCCGTGGCACGCCGATGAGACGGGCGAGCCGGATCTTGGCGCCGCGCTTGTGCAGGTGCGGCCGCGCCGAGTTGACGAAGGCGTTCCAGAGCGGCGTGTGTGGTCCGGGACGCAGCGTTTCGCCGACGTGACGCCGGCTACGTTCTATCAGATAACGATTGATGCGCAGCGCTGATTCCCGGGCGGCGGCGGAAAGCCCATCGACGAGCACATAGCGGCCATCGGGTATTTTGATGGAGTTCATGTATCCAGCATGGGCAACTCCCGCTCGTTTGTCACCTATTGGGTGACAAACGGGCGGGGTTGGGCGGGGCCGGGCGCCGCAGGGCGAGGAGGGCGCGGGCGGTGACCGCGGTCAGCACGATGATGCCCCCGAGCAGCGCCCAGCGGCCGGGTTTTTCACCACGGGCGAGGAAAACCCACACGGGGTTCAGGATCGGCTCGATCACCGGGATGATGACCGCCTCCAGCGCCGTTACCTGCCGGATGGCCCGGGCATAAAGCCAGTAGGAGAAGCCCAGTTGCACGATGCCCAGGGCGATGATGGCGGCGATGCCGGTCGGTGAGGGCGGCGGCACGCCGATCATGAACGGCAGGCCGATGGCAAACGCGATAAGGTTGCCGAGGATGATGGATTCCACCGGTGAGCCGTCCTTTTGCTTCCGCAGAGCGATGGTCATGGCCGCAAAACACACGCCGCTGAGGACGCCCATGAGGTTGCCGAAAGCGCCGCCCAGCTCCAGGCCGTCGGCAAAGAAAAGCGTCATGCCGCCCAGCACGACGGCGATGATGATCCAGTCCGACCGCCGGGTCCGCTCGCCGAGGAACCAGGCGCCGAGCAGCGCGATCCAGACCGGCGCCGTGTATTGGAGCAGGATGGCATTGGCCGCGGTGGTGAGCTTGGTGGCCACCACGAAGAAAACCGTGCAGCCCGCATACGCGAAGGCGGCCGTGAGCTGCACCGGCGAGAAGGTGAACTTCAGCCGGCGGTTGGTGAGGGCGAGGAAGAGCGCCGCGACGATGCCCCGGCCGCCGGCCACGGCGAGGGGCGGCCAGTCGGCCGACTTGATGAGCAGCCCGCCGAGGCTCCAAAACAACGCGGCCAGCAGCAACTGGCCGATGGCGCGCGAATGGGCGGGGTGGGTCACGGCCGGCGAAAATTGGCCCGCGTAGGACAAAAAGCACGTTTTTTGGCATGGCTTGTTACTTTTTGCCTATGGTTGGTCCGGAACCTCTCTGTTACCTTGCCGGTCGCTTGCGGGATGCGGAAGTTCGCGTCCAGTTCGTGCGCTCCGTCTCCAATTCTTCATGAAAAACGCCTCCTTCCTCCGTGGCCCAGCCTTGTGTGCGGCCCTTTTGATCGCCGCTCCGTGGCTTGCCGCCGTGGAGACCGTCCCCGCCCCGGATACGGACGGCCAAGCCAGGGTCCGGTTGCAGGCGGGCGACGTTGCGCCGGACTTCACCGTGATCGGCCCCGATGGCGAAGAGGTGAAGCTATCGGACTTCCGTGGCAAAATGGTCCTGTTGGACATCTGGGCGACCTGGTGCGGGCCCTGTATCGCTTCCATGCCGCACCAAAGCGGCCTGGCCGAGAAGTTCGCCGGCGACGGTCTGGTGGTTCTGGCGGTTTGCGCCTCCGATACCCGGGCCAACTACGACGGCTGGGTGGGCCGCAACCGCGACAAATACAAGTTTCTCACCGCCCACGATCCGGCCGGCCGCGACTGGAAAAGCTCGGTTTTCAACACGCACTACGGGGTCGGCGGATTTCCCACGCTTTTCCTGATTGATCGCGACGGCAAGCTCGTCGGCATGACCGCCGGCGGCGGTCCCAACGAAAATCCCAGCCTTACCCGCCTGCTGGCCAAGGGCGGCCTGCCGATCGATACTTCCCATCTTCCCCCCGAGCGCACGGATGCGCCCAAGTCCATCCCGGCGGTGAAGAAAACCATGGCCATGCCCGCCGGCTCGGCGCCGCTGATGGGCGGCGGCATGGCGCCCGCCGGCGCGATGCGCATCCCGACCGCGCAACTGGGCTCCGTCAGTTTTGGCGACGAAGTCGCCGACTTCAGTGCCGTCGGCGCCGATGGCCGGGAAATCAAGCTGTCCGGTTTCAAGGGCAAGCCCGTCCTCATCGCCTACTGGACCGGCGCCCGTGCCCCGGCCGATGACGTGGCCGCGTTGCACGCCGCCTACAAGGCCCAGGGCCTTGAGGTCTGGGCGATCAACATCGCCACCGAGCGGGCGGATTTCGACACCTGGGCCAAGACCTCGGCCGCGGCGCTGGGTTACACGGTTGCGTGGGACTCCGCCGGCAAGGCGTTCATGGAGTCTTCCGCCCATATGAATTTCGGTGTCGGCATGTTCCCCGCCTACGTGGTCGTTGGGGCCGACGGTCGTTTCCGCGGCGGCATCATCGGCATGGGCCCCAAGGTCGGCACCTGGGTGCGTCAGTCGCTGGATCGTGCGGGCGTCAAGCTGACCGCGGCGGATCAGGCCGCCGTCCTGGAGACGCTCAAGGAATTGGCCGCCGCCCGCCCGGCTCAGGATTCCCGACCTGCTCCTGCCGTGCCGCCGGCAGACCGTCCCCGCACGCTCGCGGCGGGTGATGTCGCCCCGGATTTCGTGATGCACGACGTGGACGGCAACGAGGTGCGGCTGTCGGATTTCAAGGACAAGATCGTCATCCTCGATTTTTGGGCGACCTGGTGCGGGCCGTGCATCGCCTCGTTCCCGCACACGCAGGCGCTGGCCGCGAAATACAAGGATCAGGACGTCGTTGTCCTCGCTTCCGGCACCAGCGACACCATTGCCAAGTTCAAGGAGTGGATCCCGCGCAACCAGCCGAAGTATCCGGACATGGTCTGGACCTTCGATCCCAACGAACGGGGCAGCGCGACCTTTGAGGAGCGCGCCTCGGCCAAACTCTACGGCGTCACGGGTATTCCCACGCAGTTTGTCATCGGCCGCGACGGCAAGATTGCCGAGGTCATTGTCGGCAACGGCGGCAAGGAAGATGCCCGCACCGAAGCGGCGCTGGCCGGTCTTGGTGTGAAGGTGGAAGAAGCCATTGTGGCGAAGGGCCGCGAACAATTGGCGAGGGCCGCCGAGGCGGCCAAGGCCCGCGCGGCCGCGGCGGAAGAGGAAAAGATCAATCCCAAGCCGCGGTTTACGGTGACTTACGGCAAGCTGAAGGCCGGCGAGGCGGTGCCCGACTTGGCCCTGACCGATGCCACCGGTGCCGAGGTGAGCTTGGCCGAGCTGACGCGCGGCAAGACCACGGTATTGAGCGTCTGGGGAGGCGCAGGCACGCCACCGGATGACTGGGTGAACTTCCAGGAAGCGTGGTCGCGCAGCTATGCCGGCCAAAACGTGCAGTTCATCGCCTTGGCGGCCTACGCTTCGCTTGAGCAGGTGGCCGAAGTGCGCGCGGCGTTGGCGGGCAAGATCAGCTTCCCGCTGCTGGCCGCTCCGGCCGGCGCTCCGCCCCGTGCGGACAAGCCGATGGACGAGATGACCAACGAGGAGGTTGCTGCCTTTCGCCAGGCCTCCAGCGCCCATTTTGGCAAAGCGGCGCCGATTTTGTTCACGGGCGGTGCGATGGCGCCCCTGCCGCACAATTACGTCATGGATGCACAGGGTCGCTTCGTCGGCTTCTTTGTCGGCGCAGGCCCCGGCACGGCCGAGTCGCTCGGCAACCTCCTGCTCCGCGCCGGTGTCAAGCTGTCGTCCGAGGATACGCCGGCCCGGGTGTTCACGGTTGAGGAGACCAAGCCGCCCGAGCCCGAGGCGCGCAGGGAAATGATCAAGATCGGCGCGATGGCGCCGGACTTCACCACGCAGGATCTGGCCGGCAAGGATGTGAAGTTGTCCGACTACCGCGGCCGGGTGGTCATCCTCGATTTCTGGGCGACCTGGTGCGGCCCGTGCATCGCGGCGTTCCCGCACACGCAGGAAGTCGCCGCGCAATACAAGGACCAGGGCGTGGTCGTGCTCGGTTCCGCCACCAGCGATACCCGCGCCGCCTTTGAGCGCTGGGTGAAGGCCAACCAGGAAAAATATCCCGACATTCACTTTTCGCACGACGCTGCGGAACGGAAGCCTGAGCGCGCCTCGCTGGCGCTTTACGGCGTGAGCGGCATTCCCACGCAGTTCGTCATCGACCGCGAGGGCCGCATCGCCGACATCGTGATCGGCTACATGAAAGGTGAGGTCATCCTCGACGCCGCGTTGGCCAAGGCCGGCGTCAAGGTGGACCCCGCCATCGTGGAGAAGGCGGCGGCCGATCTGGCGCGCCGGAAGGCGCTGAGCGGCGAGGCCCCGGCGCCCAGCCTGCGTCTGGCCGCCCCGAAAAACTGAACCGATAGGGGCTGGCCAATCCGGCAGGAAACCTGCATTGTTGCCCACCGTGTCCAAGTCCGCCGCCAATATCCAGGTCTCCGACCGGTCGTTGCAGATCAACGATCCGTTGCTCCACCGCCCGTTGGTGGACCTGGAGACGGCGCCGAATGTCACGGCGTTCTGGGCGGCGCTGCGGGCCTTTCTGCAGGCGGCCTTCCCCGACCAGCATTCGGCCACCCTGTTTCTCGACGCCAAGGAGAAGGTGCCGGGTGCGCTCACGCTGCATTCGCAGCCCTCGCAACGCGCGGCCGAGTGGTGGCGGGCGCGGGCCAAGCTCACGCCGACGCACGCGTATCTGAACGACCACCCCGGCATCAAGCTCTACAACCTGGCGGACATGCTGCCGGCCGAGCCGGGCAAACGGAAACGCAGCGATTTCTACCGGCACGTCCTCAAGGCCGAGGGCTTCGACAAGCTCCTCGGTCTCACGACCTGGGAAAAGGGCGAGCGCAAGAACATCATGGTGCTGCGCCGGGCCTTTACGCAGCCGGCCTTCACGCGCAGTGAGTTCAACCTCCTGCTCGACCTGCACCCGATCTTCGACCGCACCCTCCGCCGCATCGAGAAGCAGGAGGAGGAGCGTGTCTGCCGGAGCACGCTGCAGCAGTTCATCAACCTCCTGCCGCAGGGCGTGCTCCTCGTGAACGCCAAGCGCGAGGTGGTCTTCGCCAATCCCGAGGCCTTCGATGCCTGCGCCATGTGGAACCTCGGCCCCGAGGCCGCGCACCGCATGAACAGCCGGGCGGTTTTCGCCGTGCCCGCGGCCTTTCTCGAGGCCTACGAGACCCTGCTGGGCGAACACTATGCGCAGGCCCTGGCCCCGACGACGGGGCTCAGCCAGCTGCGCCGCAGCCTCGTGCATCCCGAGCAGCCCTCGCTCCAGGCTGACCTGAGCCTGGTGACCCTCGACGATCCGCTGCTCACGCGGCCCTACCTCTTTGCTCAGCTGATCAACCGCGCCGTGCTCAACGCACCCAGCGCCGGCGCGGAGCAACGGCAGTTCACCGTGCTGGCCAAGCTCACGCCGCGCGAGCGCGAGGTGGCGCTGCTGGTGCGCGACGGGCTCGGCAACGAGGAAATCGCCACGCGGCTGCACAAGAGCGTCGGCACGATCAAGAACCAGCTGCAGTCCATCTTCGCCAAACTCGGCATCACGAGCCGGGCGAAGCTGATTTCCCTGCTGCGGTGAAGCGAGCGCGGGAGTAAAGCGGGGCGGGAGACTCAGCCTTTCAGGGCATCGAGCACGATGCCGGGGGTCAGCAGCTCGGGCAGGATCACGGGCTCGGTGCGGCCGGGCAGCCAGATAAGGTTGAACGGGATCGCGCTGCGCTGGTATTTCGCCAGCTCGGTGGTGATGCGGGGATCCTTGTTCGTCCAGTCGGCCTTCAGGGCGACGATGTTGTGCTCCGCAAAATACCGGAGGACCTCGGCCGAGCCGAAGACGGCGGCCTTGTTGGTCTGGCAGGTGAAGCACCAGCGGGCGGTGAAATCGACGTAGATGGTCCGGCCCTCGGCCCGATATTTTTCCACGGCGGCGGGGCTCCAGTCTTCCCAAGTGAGGGTGTAACCGGTTTCGCCCTCGGCCGCGGCCTGCGCCGGAGCGGCGGGCCAGCCCAGCCAGAGGCCGGCGGCCAGCAGGGCGGTGCCGGAGGCGAGGCCGAAACGGGCCCGGCCGGCGGAGGCGCCGGGGGCGTTCCAGCGGCCGTAGAACCAGGCGGCCAGCGCGATCAGCACGAGGCTGAAGAGCGTGATGAGGAAGGCGGGCTCGCTCACCTGGCCGGCGAGCACCCACACGAGGTAGCCCACGGTGGCGTAGAGCGGGAAGGCCATGAACTGCTTGAAGGTTTCCATCCACGCACCCGGCCGGGGCAGCACCTTGATGGCCGCGGGGAAGAGCGAGAGCAGCAGGTAGGGCGCGGAGAGCCCGAGGGCGATGGCCGTGAAGATGACGAAGGATTCCGTCGTCGGCAGCGCGAGAGCCGCGCCGAGGGCCGGCGCGAGAAACGGCGCGGAGCAAGGGGTCGCCACCACCGTGGCCAGCACGCCGGTGAAGAACGAGCCGGCGTAGCCGTCTTTCATCTGCAACCCGGCGCCGACGCCGGTGGCGCCGAGGCCGAACTCAAACACGCCGCTCATGTTGAGGGCGAAGACCAGCAGCAAGACGGTGAGGGCGAAAACGAAACCCGCCGACTGCAGTTGGAAACCCCAGCCGAGCTGATCGCCGCCGGCCCTGAGGATGGCGAGCGCGCCGGCCAGCACCCAGAAGGAAAGCAGCACGCCCAAGGTGAAGGTGAGCCCGTGCATCACGACCTTGCGCCGGTCGCTGCCGGCCTGGTTGACGAAGCCGAGGATCTTGATGCCGAGCACGGGAAACACGCAGGGCATGAGGTTGAGGATGAGCCCGCCGATGAAGGCGAGGGCGAGCGTGCCGACCAAGCCGGTGGCGGCAGTGCCGGCCACGCCGTCCGAGGTGACGGTTTCCGCGGCGGTGGCCGCCATTTCATCGGCCTCGAAAGGCACTTCTACCCGGAGAGCGGGAAGCGAGCCGTCGGCCCGCCAGCCGTTTTTGGCGGCGAGCACGCCGTGTAGCTCGGTGGCGTTGGCATCGGCATCGGCGGCAATCCTCAGGGTCAGCACGAATCCACCCTGTCCGTCGGGACTGACGGTTTGGGGCAGGTCGTAGCCGACGAGGTTGTCGTCGGCAAAGAAATGCAGATCCTGCGGGACATGGTCCGAGGCCTGTGCGGCTTTCACCGCGAGGGTGATTACGCCGCCGGCCTTGGTGGCGGTGACCTGCCAGGCGGGATCGGGTCTCGGCAGCCGGGCTACGGCGGCGGTGACGCGTTCGCCAAAGGTGGGATGCGGCGCGGCCGGACCGGCGGCGACCGGCAGGGTGAGCTGCAGGTTGGCGTCGCCCGGGATGCAGGTGTCCTCGCACATCAGCCACTCGGCATAGACTTTCAGGGTGACATTTGTGCCCGGCGCGAGATCGGCCGGGGGCGTGATGGTCACGGGCAGCAGGATGTCGCCTTCGTAGCCGTTGCCGATGACGTTGCCGCCGCGGTCGCGCAGGGCGGTGGGCACGGGCCAGCGGATGTCGGAGGCCGTGAAGCCCGCGGGCAGCGTCCAGGTAAGGGTGGTGGCCAGACCGGTGCCGGGGTTGATCCAATAGGTGTGCCAGTGGCCCTCGTGCTGGAGGCGGAGCGCCGCGTTGAACGGCTGGCCGGGCTGGATGGAGGCGACTTCGGCCACGAGCGTGGCGCGAACCTGCGCCGTGGCGGCAGCCGGCAGGAGGAAGGTGAGCGCGAGGGCGCAGAGGACGGACAGGCGGGCAAACATGGTGGTTAAGGTGAACGCACTCTGGCGGAGGTGCAAACCGGGCCGGTTATTCCCCGGCGGGGGTATCCCGGGCAAAAAGCCGGGTGGAATAGTAGCGCTCGGCGCGGTCACAGAGGATGGTGACGACGCGTGACTCGGGTCCGAGGTCGCCCGCCACGCGGAGGGCGGCGGCGACATTCGCGCCACTGGAGGTGCCGACGAGCAGACCGAATTCGCGGTTGAGCCGGCGGGTCATGGCGAGCGCGTCGGCGCTGGTGACCTTGACGGGGGCGTCGATGTGTGCGGAGCGCAGGAGCGGCGGCACATAGCCGCCGGCGACGCCCTCGATGAAGTGGCAGCACGGCATCTCGCCGGAGAGCATGGCGGCCTCGGCGGGCTCCATGGCGTAGATCTTGGCGGCGGGATTGGCGGCGCGGATGGCGCGGCCGCAGCCGGTGAGGGTGCCGCCGGTGCCATAGCCCGCGACGAAGGCGTCCACCAGCCCGTGCATTTGCGAGAGGATCTCGCGGCCGGTGTGTTCCTCGTGGTCCTGGGCGTTGATCTGGTTCTCAAACTGGCGGGGCAGGAAGTAGCGGGCGTCCTTGGCGGCCATCTCGAGGGAAAGCTGGATGCCGGTGCCGTAGCCCTGGGTGGCCTTGAAGAGCTGCACCTCGCCGCCGAATTGCTCGATGAGGTAGCGCCGTTCGACGCTCGCGCTGTCGCTCATGAGGATCTTCACCTTGTAGCCCTTGGCGGCGCCGACCATCGCGAGGGAGATGCCGGTGTTGCCGCTGGTGCATTCGAGGATGACCGAACCGGCATGCAGGAGGCCGCGCTGCTCGGCGTCCTCGATGACGCAGAGGGCGAGCCGGTCCTTGATGGAACCGCTGGGATTGAGGAACTCGGCCTTGGCGTAGAGCGTGCGGTTTTCCGCGGCAAAGTGGAGCGGCACCAGTGGGGTGTTGCCGATCAGGGAGAGCACGGGAGGCCGGGGGCGATGAAGGGTCGCGGGCATGCGTCGGGGCAGTGTAGCGGAGCGGCGGGGGTCGGGCTATGGGTCGAAAGGACTAATCGCGGGGGATGAAAAAGGCGCCGGGGCCGGAGCCCGGGCGCCTTGATTCAACACACACCAAACAGGGTCAGAAGGGCAGCACAAAGGACAGTTCGTAGCTGCGCCCGAGGGCGAACGAGCCGTGCAGACCGCCATTGTAGCCGAAGACCGTGTCGGAGAACGGCGGCTCCTTGTCGAAGACGTTGCCGATGCCGCCGATAATGCGGAAGCCCTTGGCGTAGCCGCGCCACACGCCGTTCTTGAACTCGTAGCCGGCGCGCACATCGAGCTTCGAGGCCGAGGGCACGGGATAGGTGGAGGCGAGCGAGTTGCCGGCGAGGTTCGTGGCAAAGCTGTCAATGTAGGTGTAGAACAGCGAGGCGTTCCACGGTCCCTTGCTCCAGAACACCGATGCGTTGTAGCGCCATTCCGGCGGCGCGAAGGTGTCGCCTTCGTCGATCACCGGCGGCAGGCCGGGGGCAAGCTCGCGGGTGGACTTCAGCGTCTTGGTGGCGGAGACCACCATACGCCAGCGGCCGAGATCCTGCCAGGGCAGGTCGTAGTTCACGAGGAAGTCGAGGCTCTCGTTCTCCACCTTGCCGAAATTCACAAAGGTGATGTCCACGGCGGTGATACGGCCCGGCTGGCTCAGCGAGGTGTCGGTGGCATCCGGGGTCGCGCGGGTGATGCGGCTGGCGAACAGATTCTCGTTGTTGATGATGGTCTGGGCCGAGAGCGTCTGGATGACGTTCTCCTGCGTCGTGCGGTAGTAGTCCACGCCGAAGCTCAGGCCCTTGGCCACCGGCGGCTCGATGATGATGCCGTAGAACTCGTTCTGCGAGGTCTCAGGCTTGATGTTGCCGTTGGCTCCGCGGGTCAGCGTGACCCCCGTGGTGGCGGGCGGCGTGCGGCGCGGGTCCTGCACAGTGCCGGTCGAGACGGTATTGGCCACCTGATACTCGGTCAGTGCGGGCGCCCGGAAGCCCTCGGAGAAGCTGCCGCGGAGGAGGATTGAATCGACGGGCACCCACGTGAAGCCGATCTTCGGCACCGTGGAGTCGCCCGCGCGGTTGTAGTCCTCGTAGCGGCCGGCGAGCTGGAGCTCCAGCCGGCGGACACCCGGCATGGCGTTGGGCTTGCCGACAAAGGGCACGGAGAGTTCGGCAAAGGCCGCGCGGGAATGCTGCACGCCCTCGGCGAACGAGGCGCTGGACACCGGGGTGACGGCGGTGGAGTAGTTGACCGCCACCTCCGAGTTTTCTGCCCGGTTGTAAACGCCGCCGAAGGCCAGCTGCACCGGCCCGCCCCAGAATTCAAACAAGTGGCCGCTGGCTTGGAAATCCCAGGTCACGAGTTCGCTGGAGGCATTGCGGTAGGGGTAGAGGGCCATGGTTTCATAGACCGCGGCATGGATGGGGCCGGTGGCGCGGGCATCGATGAAGGGATTGAGGGCACCACTGGAGAGGGCGGCGCTGATGCGCGCCCCGTTGAAATTGCGGGTGATCTGGCCCACGCGGTTGCGCTGAACGCCGTAGCCGCTGTCCCAGAACCAGGTCTCGCCGACCTGGCCGCGCAGACCGATCAGGCCGTCGTAGGCGCGGGTGGTGGTCTTTTGCCAGATTGAGCCGAACTCATAGTGGACCATGCCGACGATGACGTTCTGGTTGAACGGATTCAGCGCGGCCGGCACAAGCGTCGAGAAGTTGCCGAAGCCGGAGGTGGCGGAGGCCGAGGAGACCGCGGGCTGGCTGTTGTAGAAACCGAAGGTCTCGTTGTAACCAAACTTGCCATACAAATCCAACGTCGGGGAAATCTCGTAGGTGAAGTTGCCGGCGATACCCTCCCGCTCGGAGGCGGGGATGATGTCGAGGAATTCCGCCGTGTTGGCGCGCCGCTGGCCGGTCGCGAAGACGTTGGTGTTTGGCGGCACCGGTGTGGTCACCGGGATAAAACCCGAGATCCCGGGCGTGGCCGTGGCACCCTCCGGCACCAGCACGACGCGGATACCGGGCAGGGCAACAAAGTCGCCGGGCACGGCGGGCTGGGCCTGCACAACGGCCGGGTAACCCCAGTTCAGGCGCAGGTCGCGGCCGTAGATCGGCGTGCCGTCGGTGTTGGTGCCGGCGACGATGTTCCGGTGGTCCTGGTTCTTGGAGAACGAACGCTGGGAGGCCTTCAGAGGGGCGCGGTCGTAGTAGCTGAGCGAGACGGTGCCGCGCAGCTTGCCGTCGGCAAAACCGCTGGTGAGGGTGAGCGAGCGCTCGCGCCCGCCGCCGTGTTCGGAGCCCTTGAAGGTGCCGGTCAGCTCGTGGCCGGTCCAATCCTTCTTGAGGATGACGTTGATCACGCCGGCGACGGCGTCGGCGCCGTAAATGGCGGAGGCACCGTCGGTCACGACCTCAATGCGGTCCACCATGCCGAGCGGAATGGTGTTCAGGTCCACGAAACCCTGGCGCGAGTCGGTTGAGCGGTTGCCGGCGCCCGACTGGGCGGCGCGGCGGCCGTCCACCAGCACGAGGGTGGAACCGGAGCCCAGGCCGCGGAGGCTCACGCCGGAGACGCCGGTTTGGCCGGGAGCCGCGGCGGAGGAGCCCATCACGAAGTTGAAAGCCGGCAGTGTTGTTTCCGTGCGCTGACCGAACTCGGGGTTGAGTTCATTGGGCGCGCTGCCGCGGCCGGCGCCGATGCCGGTGTAGTTTTGCGGCAGGTAATTCATGAAGTCCGCCAGCGTGAGCGCGCCGGTGGCCCGGATGAAATCGCGATCGTAGGTGCTGACCGGCGATGGCCCCTCGACTTCGAGGCGGCGGATGCGCGAGCCGGTGATCTCGACGGCCTCAAGGCGGATGGCCCTGATGGTGCCGTCGCCATCGGTGTCTTCAGTTTCGTCGGCGGACTTGGTCTCCGCCTCCGTGGGCTTGGGCGCCGGGGCGGGCGCGGGTTGGGCTGACGCGAGGGTGGCGCCGCCCAGCAGGGCTGCGAGAAGCAGCAGCCGTTGCAGGCTTGGTGTCATGGGTAGTGGCGGATAGGTTGGCGATCCGGCGTGGTTGGCGAATGCCTACCACGTCATAGCGGACTTTATGCCACGCGCGGGGCAGCGACCATAGGGCGAAAGTAACAATCGCCGACGGATATGACACGTGATTGTCACCGGCAGAGCGAACGGTGCCGGCAAGATCCTCGTGATCAGCCCGGACATTTCGCCTTCGGGGGGCCGGCCGGGTGATCGCGGTGACACGGGCATCCCGCCCGTGGGCTGCTTTCCCGGGGGCGTGCAAGCGCGCTGACCTACATCGGATTGCGTGAGTCCGGATCAGAACGGGAGCACGAGCTCCGCGGCGTTGAGGCGGAGGGTGACACTGCGGGGCGCGATGGCGGCCACGCGGAGGAAAACGTTGCCGCTGCCGAGCCGGACCTGCAGCACATCGCCCACGCCGTAGTTGGCGGTGTTGATGGAGAGGCGCAGGGTGCCGTTGAGCTCCATCACGCCACTGATTTTGAGGGTGGCCGCTGCCTGGCGCAGGAGGGTTTCGTCGTCCGTGACGACGAGGCCGGGGTCTTCCTGTCCGCGGGTGTCCACCGGCACGGGCTCGGCGCCGATGCGGAAGGGGTTGTGCCGGGGGTTGACCGGCGGCGGCGTGCCGGTCCGCGGCTGGTAAAGCTGGTTGATGCGGTCGCTGGTCTGTTTGAGGCGCGCGAGGTCGATGGGCGTGAGGCCGTGCGCGGGGGCGAGCACCGCGAGCACGAGGAAAACGAGGGCGAGGCGGCGGGAGGCGTTCATGGCTTGCCGAGCAGGACGACGTCAATCTGGAGGGCGACGTTGACGCCCTCCGCGTCGAGGCGGTTGAGGCTGAAGTTGCGGATCTTGGCGAGCTTGGGGCCGGTTTCGAGTTTTTGCAGAAAATCCATCACCTGCGGGAAGGTGCCGGTGACCCGGAGCGAGTAGGGGATGAGCTTGTAGGTGGCGTCGCCGGCTCCGCCTCCGGGGGTGAACAACTGCTGGAGGTTGGCCAGCCGCACTTTGGTCTGGGATTCGAAATTGTAGAAATACCAGAGATTTTCCGCGAGGTTGGATTCCTCGATGAGGTTGGCGTTGATGCTGGCCGTGGTGTCCCTGATCTGGTTGAGCGTGTCGCGCAGGGCCGGGCCGGCGGCGAGCGCGGCGAGCACCGCCTCGCCCTGGGCGGTGCGCGTCTGCAGCCGCTGCTCCAGATTGCGCTGGTCGAGCCACAGGACCGCGGCGACGATGAGCAGCAGCAGGCTGAGGCCCGCGCAGATGCTGCTGAAAAAGTAGCGCTTCAGCGTGGGCTGCAGATTTTGAAAAAATGCGCGCAGCATGGTCATTCCTCGGGCTTGAGCCGGAAGGTGAGTTCGAAGCGGATCTGGTCGCCCTCGCTGAAGCGTTCCAGACTGGAGATGACGATGTCCTGAAACGGCGGCCCGACCGCGGGGTCCTCGCGCAGGCGCTGCACGTGGGTGGTGAGCAGACGGCTGGCGCGTTCGGAGGATTCACGCAGGGCACCGCGCAGGATGATCAGGTCGCCGCTGCGCTCGATGAGATCGATGACCATGAGGTCGGGACGGGTGCGGCCGAGTTGCTGCACGAACTGGGTTACGGGCAGCCGGCTGTGGATGAGTTCGTGGGCGAGGTCCACGGCGTCGACCTCCCGGTTGAAAGCGAGCTGCATGTTTTCGACCTCGGCGATTTCCTGCCGGCGTTCGCCCAGGCGTTTTTCCCAGTCGCCCAGCGTCTCGCGCATGGTGAGGCCGCCGTAGAACAGCCAGGCGGTGCCCAGGAGGATGGCGAGGGTGATCGCGCCCATCGCGGTGTTGATGAGGAAGCGGACGCCGATGACGCTGTCTTCGGGCAGGTCGGCCACGAGCCGGCAGTCCACGTGCCAGTGCGGGCTGAGATTGAGCTGGTTGACTTCGGCGCTCATGCGGGGACCTCGGCGGGCGGCGCGAGTTCGGAGACGAGGCTGAGGCTGGCCAGCCAGTTGGGGCTGACGGCCTCGCCGTCGGCGGAAACCTTCAGGCCGGCTTCGCCCATCAGCGCGGCCAGGTCGGGCTCGATCAAATGCAGATCCACGGCGGTGCCGAGGGCGGGGGCGAGCCAGGCCAGCTTGGTCGGCAGCTGCGTGCAGTGGAGCGCATCGATGCGGTGGCCGGTCTTGAGCTCGAAGTGGTCCACGGCGGGCTTGAAGTGACGGGAGAGCACGCGGGTGAGCTTGCGGCCGTGGGCCACCAGATCCTCGGTGGGCGACTCCAGCAGGCGGCGGGCGATGACGGCGTCGGGCGCGTCGAGTTCCTTCATCGCGGCCTCGGTGATGGAGAGCAGGCCGTGGGGCAGCGGATTGAGGACGTGCACCCCGTCCTTCGCGATGATGTAGAGGCGGGTTTGGTTGAGCTCGATTTCGCAGACGGCGATGGCGTGTGCGTAACCGGTCTGGGCGCGGTGGCGGATGAGGGCGCCGAGCAGGCCGAGGGTGCTGACTTCCAGCCGCCGGGGGCGCAGACCGAGCTTGAGCAGCTGCTCCTGCGTGCGGCGGATGGCATCGCGCGGCAGCGCGAAGATAAGGGCGTGGCGGGGATTGCCCTCGGGCGGCAGCGGGGTGCCGTCCATCGGATTGAGGGCGGTGATCATCCAGTCGCGCGTGTTCGCCACCCGGGCGTGCTCGTTGAGGAGGCCCGGCAGATAACCGGGCTCGGTCAGCCGGCGCGGAGTGATGATCTCGCGGATGAGCACGCGCTCCGGCGGGTGGAACCCGCAAAAAGCGGGATGATACTGCCCCCGTCGCCGCTCCCCGAGGTGGCGGTTGATCCAAGCGGCCCAGGCCCCGGTGTCGTCCGGGCCAAATTCGGCGAACTCCCGCAGGTCCAGCGGCTTCTCTTCCAGATGCTCGATGCGGGCGATCTGGAGGAAGTTGCTGGTCAGATTAAAAAGCACGCCGTGGCGCGCCTTGCGGGTGAACAGGGACATGGAGAGGCTGGAGAACCTGAATAACTTGCACGACCGTCAACGCGAGAATAAGTTGCGCAGGTGCCCTCTGTCGCAAGAAGCAACAGAATCACTTCAGAACGAGGCCTGTTCGGCAACCGCGGAGAGCTCCCGCCACTCCCGGATCACGTAGGGCGACTCCGTGCCCGGGGTCGGCGTGTAGCGCAGGGAGGTGTCGTAGTGGAGCTTCGCATTGTTGCCGAAGGTCACGTTCTTGGCGGAGACGGCGCCGAAAATTTCCATGTTGGCGGCGACCTGCAGCCGGCCGTTGGGCAGGTAGAGGGTGCCATAGAACGGGTTGGCGGTGGATTGCAGATCGTGGTTGGTGTGGGAACCGGTGCCAACCAAGGTCAGTTTTTTGGGATCGAGGGTTTGGTTTTGGATACCGCCGCCGTTTTGAATCCGCAGCCGGCCGGTAAAATTAATCTGCAAGGAGCCGGTCTCGGTGATGACGATTCTGCTGCTGGCGTTGCTTCTAATGCGCAATTGGCCGCCTACATTCAAAACAACCGGACCGATAACGGTCAGCACTTGATTGTTCACATACATGCCATCGGCTTCGCCATCGTTGTCTTCGTCGTAATCGTAGATGGTTGGAGTTTGTGCTCCCGGTGTCCCGATCGTCATGCCCCCTGCCGGCCAGTCTCCAATACCGTCCAGAGTTTCCGCAGAGTGGGTCGTCATGGATGCTTCGTAGGACGGGATATACGGGCTTCGGCTGAGGCGGGTGAGATCGACGTTGACTGCGCCCGCGGCCGGGGAAGTTACACTGCCATCCGGGTTTCGCACGCTGGCGCTGCCGGCGTAGCTCACCCGCGGGGCATAGGGCGAACTGTCGCTCGACGTGGCTGCGACGTAACCCTTCACCGTGGCCGAGGAGAGTGTCACGGCGGTGCCGGAGCTGGCTGCGCCTGCCACCACCGCGGAGAAGCCGGCGCTGCCGGCGTTGTAGGTGCCAGCCGTGGAATCATAGCTGTCCACCAGCACGGTGGTGCCGAAACTGACGGTTTCGGTGGCGGCGATCGCATTGGGAAAAAGTGAGCCCGGAACGATCGTGGCGCGGAGTTGGGCAACGGTCTCCTTTCCCCCGGTCTGCGCGGCCCGGCCTTCGGCATAGAGCACGGCTGCGTTGGTCGCCTGCCAGTAAGCCGCCTTGTTGGGCGACTGGTTGGTATGGGCGGCGATGCAGCGATACCACACCCCGCCATAGCTCACGTAGCTGTTCACACCGTAAGCAGTGGCGGAGTTCCAGGTGGAAGTCTCGGCGCTCAACCATGGGCCTAAAGTGGGGTGGTTCGAGGTGCTGGCGGTGTTGCGATACCAAACGCCATTGTGCAGGACCACACTGTTGGCCGGATAAGTGCGGCCTGAGCGCCAATGATGCGAGGAGCTTGGGGTGTTGGCCCAGTAGGTTGGATTGGGAGGTTGCTGATTGGCGTGCTCTTGCAAGGCGCGATACCAGGAGCCTGCTCGGTAGACCACATCATAAGCCCTGTAGGTGGTGCTGGAACTCCAGGTCTTGGCCGCTATTGCTTCACCCGAAGGCTGAAGGGTGGACCAAAAGCTGGCATTTGGGGGTGCATTGTTTGTGTGGGCGGTTGTGCAGCGATACCACACCCCGCCACGATACACGATGTCGCCGACCGAATAGGCGGTTGTGTTGCGCCAGATCCAAGCCACGCCGGCCGGGTTGGCGCCGCTCCACGAAGCGCCATTCCACTGATACCAATTGCCATAGTAATACACCAATGCGTTGGTGGAGTAGACCAAGGGTGTATTGAATGTGATTGCGGGAACTACCACCCAGTAAGCGACGTTCGGAGGCGGTTGATTGGTATGCGCGCTGATGCAGCGATACCACACGCTGTTCCGGCGCGCCATCCCTCCCGCTTGGTAACTGGTAGCCGAATTCCATTCCACATCGGTGGACTCAAGCTCTGGCATCCAAAAAGGCGAATTTGGAGGGAGGGCCGTGGTGGCATTGTGGGTTATGATACAGCGATACCACGCTCCATTATATCCTACCACATCACCAACGACATACGCGGTGCTGCTGCTCCAGGTTGCGCCGAGGTGGTAGGCGTTGTAGTTGTCCACCCGCAGCTTGATCGAGCCGGTGAGGCCGACACTACCGAACTTGTCGGCAGGAAAGGTGATCGTGCGGGTGGCGGTGGTGCCGCTGAGCGTCCAGCCGGACCAGTCGTTGCGATTGAAGGCCCGGAGGCCGCGTTCCAGCCCCATCTCGGCCAGTTGACGGCTGACATCGGCGCCAAAGGCCTGATGGCTCAGCCTCATGGCTTGCACGCAGACGGACAGATAACCGGCGACGGCAATTCCGAGGATGGTGACAAAGCCGAGCGCCACCAGCACCACCGTGCCGCGTTCGGATGATGTGATCGACCGGCTCATGGTTCGAGCAGCCCCTTGTTGCGCAGCAACAGCCGCTGAGTCGCCCCCGTGTAAACGCCCGTGCGCGTAAAATTGGCCGCCACGCCGGTCTGGGTGGTGAAGCTCAAAGCCACCTGCTTGATGCCCGGAGTGAACTGGGCCGGATTGCTGTATTCCCGCGAGGCGATGTCATAGTAGAGGAAAGAGCAGCCGTTATCGGTCGTGTTTCGCAGCAGCACCAAAGCACTGCCGCCGGCGGGGGTGCGGGTGAGCCGCCGGTTGGTGTTGTCATAGGCGTAGGTGACGTTGCCGGCGGGCAGGACCAGGGTGAGCTGGGTTGCCGTCGGCGTGCCCGAGAAACCCTCGGCCATGCGCACATCGCGGGCAAAAGTTTGCACGGTCCGCCGGCCTTCCGATTCGAGCGTCTGCTGGTTCATCAACCGCGCAAAATTCCGACCGAGGTAAACATAGCTGGAGAGCACCGCCGCCATGACCAGGCCGGAGAGGGTGATGCCAACCAGCAATTCGGAAATCGTAAAGCCGGCGGAGCGTGAGCGGGCGGTGGTGGTCACGAGCGCTGGTAGGAGAGGTTCAGACCGTGTTTGCTGTAGTAAGCGGAAAGCTTCCGTGTGTAGGTGCGCACGGCCGCGCCGCCGCTGGGTTGCATGGTCCAGGTCAGGGTGAAGTTCACCTCCCGCAGGTCCGTGTCGGGATCGGGGGTGGTGAAGGTGCGGGTGAGCTTGAGGGTGTCATTGCTTTGCCACGGTGAAGAGGCCCGCAGTCCGACGGCGGTGATGGCCGCGGAAAACTGGCTGTCCACCGTGAGCTGGGTGGGGACGGGCTGACCGGTCGGCAGAGCGGTGATTTCCGACCATGATAACAAGCGGAGCATCTCGACCTCGTGCGACAGGATCTGGGCGGCCAGGTTTTGCCGCCGCGCGGTCGCGAGCATTTCCGCACCGATCAGGATGGTCTGCATCATCCCGACAAAGCCCACGAGCAGCACCGTCGAAGCCATCATCACCTCCACGAGCGTGAACCCGGCGCGGCGGCGGCGGGCGGGAGGGATTTGGGATTCGGCGCAGCGCATGGACGGCAACATTCAGGGAATATCCCCGTCCGCCCGGCTCGCAAGGGCGATTCGCGTGAGCGGTGCGTGCTACAACAGCCGCCGGGCCTGCGCCCAGCGGACGAAGTCGGCCTCCAGCGCATCGAACGAGCCGATGACGAACAACGGATCCTGAAAGTGCCAGATGTCGTAGGGCTGCGCCGCGATGCGCTCCGGCACGACGGGATGCTTGGTCACCTTTTCCGTCAGGCTGTGGAGCGTCTCGGCCGGCGAGGAGATGATGCCGTTGCCGTAGATGCGCAGTCCGCCGGGATTGCGGATGAGCCCGAACTCCACCGTGAACCAGTAGATGCGCGTCAGCCCTTCCATGATGCCGGCATCCCGGCAGGCCAGCGCGGCCTGGCCGATCTTCTGGTAAAAATCCGCGAACCGCGGGTGCATGATCATCGGCGTGTGGCCGAAGATGTCGTGGAAACAGTCCGGCGCGGGCGTGTAGTCGAGCTCGTGCCGGCCGCGGATGTAGTCCGTGCAGGGGAAAATGCGCCGGGCGAGGTAACCGAAAAAATCCCCCGCATCGAGCAGGCCGGGGGTGCGGGCGATGCGCCAGCCGGTGGCGGCGTGCAGGCGGCGCGAGACTGTTTTCAACGCGGGGATATGAACGCGATCCAAGTCCAGCGCCCGGAGGCCGGTCAGAAATTCATCCGCGGCCCGGTCTGGAAGCAGCTCCGTCTGGCGGGCAAACAGGTCGCGCCAGACGGAGTGTTCCTCCGGGGTGTAGTCAGGGTAGGGACATTCGTCGCCGACCGGGAGCGGGGCGGTCAGCTTGTGCGGGATGCAGCGGGGATCGTCGCCGCCCGCGGCGGGCGGGCCGGCCTGGGCATCGGTGGTGGGGGACGGCATTTCATCTCCGGGTTGGGGTTGGGGAGGCGGCGCCACCAAGGGCGCGATATTTGCCGCGATGCTAGCAGGCGGGGTGGGGGCCGGCCATCGGCCGAACGGGTTAATGTGCCGGCGCGCCGAACGCCCGGATTTTTTTGCTTCGCCCCGGCGGAACGCCGCGGCCAGAAACCATGCACCCTCCCCGCCGCCATGCGCCTCGCCACCCTCCTGCCCCACGCCAGTGTCGAACCCGTGGTGGCGGCCGCCGCGCCCGACGGCACCTGGATCGAACTCGCGGGACTCATCGGCCGGCCGGTGCCACGGCTGGAGGACGGCCTGCCCTGGGTGCTGGCCCATCTGGCGCACACGGCGCAGCGCGCGGCGGGCTGGACGGGACCGCGTTACCGCGAGAGCGAGTTTGCTTTCCTGCCCCCGGTGCTGCGGCCGCCTGCGTTCCGCGATTTTTACGCCTTTGAGCAACACGTGAAAACCTGCCGCGCCCGGCGCGGCCTGGACATGGTGCCCGCTTGGTATGAGCTGCCGGTCTTCTATTTTTCCAACCCGAGCGCGTTGGTCGGACACGACGGCGAGGTGAACGCCCCGGCGGGCTCGCAGGAACTCGATTACGAGCTGGAGCTCGGCATCGTCATCGGCCGCGCCGGGCGCGACATCGCGCCGGAGCGGGCCTGGGAACACGTGGCGGGATTCACGGTGCTCAACGATTTCAGTGCCCGCGACCTGCAGCGGGCCGAGGTCGGTGTCGGTCTCGGCCCGGCGAAGGGCAAGGATTTCGCGACCGGCCTCGGTCCGTGGCTGGTGACGCGCGACGAAGTCGCCGACCGCATTGCCGGCGAAAAACTGGATCTGGCGATGTCCGCCCGGGTAAACGGACGGGAATTGTCCCGTGGTAACGTGTCTGCGCTGCACCACAGCATCCCGCGCCTCATCGCGCAGGCCTCGCGCGATGCCGAGCTGTTTCCCGGCGACTTGCTCGGCACCGGCACGGTTGGCACCGGTTGCATCCTTGAGCTGGGTCCGGAAAACACCGGCGGCTGGCTCAAGCCCGGCGAGGTGAGTGAGCTGGAGATCGAGCGGCTGGGTGTCCTGCGCCA
>JAHCLN010000149.1 GCA_026125215.1 Opitutaceae bacterium | reverse complement strand
CAGCACGCGTTCGCGGAAACAGGGCGCATGGATCACCCGCTCCTTGGGCTCGAAGATCGTGAAACGCGTATAACGCCCCCACTCCGCCGCGCCGCCTTCACCCACCCGGAGTATCTCCGCCCGCAGCCAGGCCAGCTCCGCCTCAAGGTTTTCCCGAAACGCGCCCACATCGGCCCGCCCACTCTTCCCCCGCACCGCCCGCAGAAAGGCTTCGCGGAGGTTCGCCGGGTCGGCGATTTGCTCCAACCGCGCCTTGCAGCTGCGCATGTGACGGGCGCAGCCGTTCAGGCTGCGCTCTTCTTCACCCTGGCGCGGATCTTCGCGATCTGGTCCGGGAAGATCATCTCAATGACGCCGCCCCCGGTTTCCCGCGGATAGAAAAAAATCTTCCCCAGCTTGCCGGAGTAATGCACGTAATCCGGATGCTCGATCTTCACCTTGTCCCCGCTGGTGAGGGTGAGCTCGACCGGGAACACCTCGGGATTGGTCAGCAGCGCGCGCAATTCCTCTTTCATGCGGGGGAATTTGGCCCGCCCGGCGGGGAAGGCAAACTTGCCGTCGTCAACACCGCCAGCAGCGCCGCGCCGTATTTCTCCAACCGGGCCGGGCCGATGCCGTCGATTTTCCCCAGGTCGGCCGGGGTGGCGCAGCGCGCCTTGGCGATTTCCGCCAGTTGCCCGTTGGTGAAGATGGCGTAGGCCGGCAGCCGCTCCTGCTCGGCCAGCGCCTTGCGCACGTCGCGCAGTTTGGAAAACAGCGCAAAGGTCGGTGCGTCCAGCACCTCCTTGTAGTCCACCTTGGGTGCGGGTTCCGCTGCTCCTCCGCCGGCACCCGCCGCGGGCTGGTAGGTCACACAAAACGACCACACGCCGGCCTGAAACTCCCGGTCGAGCGTGAGCACGCGGTGTCCGCGGAGGAACCGGTTCAATTCATCGAGCGCCCGGCTGTCGCCGGGCGCCACGGTATGGAGGGATACTTGCATGGTTGGAAAATTTTGCCCCGGCTCTCTCCGGCCGGGCCTCCTGGCCGGGCTCGCTGCCTCCTTCGCGCTCCGCGCTACGGCGGCCAAGCCGCTTCGCCCTGCCCGGCGGCCCTGCCTCCGCTCGCCCTTGGCCCGTCCGGGCGCTGGCTTCAGCTCACCCCTCATCGGACTGAACTGAGGGCGGGGCGGAAGCCCAGGAAGCCGTTGCGGTTGCCCGGGGGGCTCCCGTTGCGGTCGGCGGAGCGGCAGAGGTCGGCGGTGCTCCCCCAGCCGCCGCCGCGGGCGACGCGGAAGGAGCCCGAAGCAGGACCCGTGGGATCGGTCACGCTCCCACCGGGGTAATTGCCATACCAGTCCAGACACCACTCCCACACATTGCCGTGCATGTCGTGCAACCCCCACGCGTTCGCCGCCTTCGTCCCCACCGGCTTCGTGCTGCCGCCGGCATTTCCAGAATACCACCCCATCGCATCCAGATTGCCCGCATAGTCTCCCGTCGTCCCTGCCCGACACGCATACTCCCACTGCGCCTCCGTCGGCAACGTATAGACATACCCGGCCGGCAGCCGACCCGCCGCCCGCTCCCGCTCCGTCAGCTTCCGGCAAAACTCCATCGCGTCCGCCCACGACACATTCTCCGCCGGCAGGTTACTCCCTTTGAAATGCGAGGGATTATTCCCCATCACGGCTTGCCACTGCCCCTGCGTCACCTCCGTCTTCCCCAGCCAGAAGGGACGACTGATCGTCACCTGTTGGGTTGGATTGCCTGCACCGCCCATCTGGAAACTGCCCGCCGGGATGTGCCGCATCTCCAAACCCAGCCCTTCCAAGACAATGTGCGGCTCCTTCTCCAAGGCCACGCTGCCCCGCGCCGCCAGTCGCGGCTGCACCGTCACGCTCGCCGTCGCCGCCTTGTGCCCGGCCAACCGCAGCTCAAACTCATACCGCCCGGGCAAAGCCTCCGCCACCCGGTAGGGCGTCGTGCCCAGCGGACGGCCCGGAGGTCCGTCCCTACCCACGGCATATACTTCCGCCCCGCTCGGCGTGCTCGTTAGCTCCAAAGACCCCGGCACAAACTCCGCCACGGCCCGCGCCGTCCCGCCCTTGGCCACCGCCACCTCCCGCACCTGCTCCGGCCAGCCAGACCGCCGATACGTCACCCGGTAATCCCCGATCGGCAGGTCGCTCAACGTGGCGGGCGTTTTGCCCGTGCGCCGCACGGCGGGCAGGTCCGCCGACACCAGCCGCGTGCTCCGCAGTTCAAAGTCCAGCCCCGTCGGCTCGCTCGTCAGCTCCACCCCGCCCACGGTGGGCGCGAGCGTGACCACCGCCGGCTGCGTAAACCGGTTCTCCTCCACGCTCAGCCGCAGCGTCTGCGGCTCGTGCCCGGCCTTTGTGACCGTCACCTCGTAGGCTCCCAAGCGCATCTCCCGGAAAGTCGCCGGACTGCGCTCCACCCCCACCCCGCCCACCGCCACTTCCGCCCCGGCGGGGTCCGTGCGGATAATCAGCCCGCCCCGCGCCGCCGCCAGCCGCGCCGCCTCAGCCTGCTGTGCCTGCAACCGCGCCAGTTCCAGCCGCCGCTGCTCCGGGGCGTGGATGCCAAACCACCAACCAAGGGCGACGGCGGCGGCAATCACCGCCACCGCCGCCATGATTTTGGATTTTCGATTCTCGATTTTCGATTGTCCGGGCAGAGAAGCCTGCAGGTTGCCTCCATCCCGGCCGGCCCGGAGGTCCGGCCTCTCCACCTTGGCCTCCGGCTTCGTGACCTTCGTAGTCTTCGTGGTTAATCCAAGACGCTCCGCGACTTCTCCTGCGCTCTGCGGCCGGTCTTTCGGCTCCTTCGCCAGACACGCCGCAATCGTGGCCTCCCACTCCGGCGGAATCGCCTCACCGCTCACGCCCAGCTCGGCCCGGCGCTCGGCCACCGAGGGCGGCACCTTGTTCTGCACCTGCAGCAGGATGTTGCCCGAGTAAAACGGCGGCTTGCCCGTCAGCAGGTCGTAGAGCGTCGCGCCGAGCGAATAGATGTCGTCGGTCACCGCCGGCTTCTCGCCCATCATCTGCTGCGGGCTCATGTAAACCGGCGTGCCGCTGGTCCCCGCCTGCTTGCTCACCCGCGTGGTCGAATCGCTCAGCGTGGCCGAGATCCCAAAGTCGGCGATCTTCAGCCGGCCGGCGGCGTCCACCATCAGGTTGGCGGGCTTCAGGTCGCGGTGCACCACCCGGGCCTGCCCGTGCGCGTAGTCCAGCGCCGCGCAAAGTTGCTCGACCCACGGCCGCAGCGTGGCCACCGGGAAAGTGCGGTCGGGCTGGTCCAGCGCCAGCTTCGACAGCGTGCGCCCGTCCACGTATTCCATCGCGATTGCCGCGGTGCGCGCATCGTCCACGAAGTCGTAGATGCGCACGATGTGCGGGTGCGTGAGCTCGAGGCTGCGGCGGGTCTCGCGTTTGAGGTCGTCCAGCGCCCGCTCGTCCGCCGCCACCGTCTCCGGCAGGAACTTCAGCGCGACGTCGCGCTCCAGCTTGTCGTCCCGCGCCAGCCACACCACCCCCATCCCGCCCCGGCCGAGGATGCGCGTGAGGGTGTAGCGCTTGAACAGCTTCTGGCCGGGGATGAAGCCTTTGACCGTTGCGCCGAGGTCGAGTTCGTCCATGCGGGTGGGTCGGGTTATGTCGTTCTCGTTCTCGTAATCCTAATCGTTCTCCGGTTCGGCAGGCTCGGATCAGGGGAGAACAATCAGGATCAAGAGAACGATGGGGGGGTGCCCTTCGTTGTGGCAAAATCCGTGCCAGCGGGAAGCCGAAATGACGGAACCGGGTAAAGGGGTTGATGCAGCCGTTGCGCGGCAGCGCCGGCCCTCCACCAGAACCCGGCAAAGGCCCATCCCTTTGTCCGCGTAATCGGCGGTCAGGCTTGGGGCCTTGCCCAGAGTTCCGGGGTTTACCCGCCTTTGGCGGCGCCGGAGGCGACCAGGGTTTACCCGCCCGCCAGAGGACGGCCAAGCCTTTGGAGGGTTCCACATCAAACCCATGCACCCGGTCGCGGCCGGTTTAACGCGCCTGGCGGATATCCACGGGCTTGAGTCCCACCGCCTGCGCCAGCGCAAGCTGGCGTTCGTCAGCCGACACGAACCGGTTGCAGCCGAGTTCGACCGCCAGGGCGACATGCATGATGTCAAGGCTGCGGCAGAGCAATTTCGCCGCGTGCCGGCGCGACAGCTGGACCGACTCATGGAATACCTTGGGCCAATCGGGCGTCACCTCGGCCAGCCGTTGCGCCTGCCGGTCGTCCTCGAAGTCATCCAACAACGCCCGGGCCTCTTCTGCTGTCAGCAGTTTCCGCCCGACAAGCACACGCAGCGCATTGCCGGTCTCCAGCGTGTGCAGCCACGTCAACGGCAGTTGGGGCACGGCCCGGGCCTCCGCGCGGGCCCGGTCGGAGTGCGCTTCGGTGACGTAAATCTTCACCAACGCGCTGGAATCGAAATAGACCTTCACCGGTCTCCCCGGGCGGAAAGGATTTCGTCCGCCGCGCCGGTCGCGAGTTTTCTGCGCCCCAACACCCGCTCCGCCCGGGCCTGGAGGTCGGGCCAGGGCCGAACCGGGGCGACCGGCTGAACCGGGCCCAGTTGCGCCACCGTCTGACGCCGCCGCGTCACCCGCAGGGTGGCCCCGCGCTCAACGCGCAGCAGCGCACCTTTGAGATTTTTTTGCAGCTCCCGGACGGTCACGGTATCCATGCCGGACAATTTGCCGGACATAATTCCAATGTCAACGCCGCAGGCCCCCGGCCGGCTTCTCGGCTTGGTGCTGCCCGGGCTTAAAAATCCTGCAGCCGGCCCTCGCCGGCGCCCCGGGCCGGTTCCAGCCGGGTCATGATTTCGCCCAGCAGGTAGATCGAGCCGGTGACAACCAGCACGTCGTCCGGCCCGCCGGCCGTGCAAATGCCCGGCCGCGGAAACAGGCCCGCCACGTTCGCCGCCCGCACGGGCCCGGCAAAACCCGGCGGCACCAAATTGGCCAGATCGGCATGGGTGCAGGCCCGCGCCTGTTGCGGCACCACCAGGTGAATCTCCGCGGCATAACGTGCGATGACTTCAAGCAAAGGTCGCGCCCGGGCGACCCCGAGCACCCCGGTGATGACCACCGGTTTTCGTCCGGTTTCGGCCACCAGCTTTTCCAAATTGGTCGCAAGGACCTCCGCCCCTTCCGGATTGTGCGAAGCGTCCAGCACCAGCAGCCGGTTGCCCAGCCGCACCCGCTGCCAGCGGCCGGGCCAGTCCACCTGCTGCAAGCCGGTCCGGATGACCTCGTCGGTCAACCGCCACCTGTCCGGCAGGGCGCGCGCGACACACACGGCCGTGGCCGCGTTCCATTGCTGGTAATCGCCCTCCAGGTTCGTCTTGGGATAGGCCGTGAGGTTTGCGCCATAGACCTCCGCCACCGAGATCAGCGGGGCCTGCAACTCCGCCGCCCGCGCGCGGATGACCGTCTCGGCCTCCGGCGGCACGCGGCCCATCACCACCGGGCGACCGCGCTTGATGATGCCGGCTTTCTCCGCCGCGATCAGCTCGATGCGGTCGCCCAATTGCTCCGTATGATCCAGCCCGATGGAAGTGATCACGGCGACCTCGGGCTCGACGATGTTGGTCGCATCCAGCCGCCCGCCAAGGCCCACCTCGACGAGCGCGATGTCCGCATTCCGCCGTTGGAACTGCAGGAAGGCCATCGCCGTCATGAATTCGAAAAAACTGGGGTGGTCGTCGTCGCTGCCGGCGCCGATCCGCGCCGCGAGCGGCCGGAGCTCCCGGGTGTAGGCGATGATTTCCGCCTCGGTCAGCGGCCGGCGGTCCACCTGCACGCGCTCGCCCAGCTTCACCAGATGCGGCGAGGTGTAGAGCCCCGTCCGCCAGCCGGCGGCACGCAGGATGGCGTCGAGCATGGCGCCGACGGACCCCTTGCCGTTCGTGCCGGCGATGTGGATGACCGGAACCGCCCGCTCCGGATGGCCGAGGGCGGCGGTCAGCAACCGCATGCGGTCGATGCCAAACTTCACTCCTCGCGCCTTCAGGCTGAAGAGATAATCCGCTACCGCCGCGTAATCGGAGGCTTCGCCGCTGGACATGCGGGCCTCGCCTTCAGTTCTTTTCCGGAGCCGGCCGTTTGCGCAGATAGAGCGCCTGCAACAGGTCGCGCAGCCGGTCGCGCATCTCGGTGCGCTTGACGATCATGTCGACCAGGCCGTGCTTCAGCAGGAATTCCGAGGTCTGGAAGCCCGGCGGCAGCGTCTGCTTCGTGGTGTCCTTGATGACGCGGGGGCCGGCAAAACCGATCAGCGCACCCGGCTCGGCCAAAATCACATCCCCGAGGGTGGCGTAACTGGCCGACACGCCGCCGGTCGTCGGATGTGTGAGGACCGAGATATAGGGCAGTCCGGCGGCCGCGAGGCGGCCGAGCGCCGCACTGGTCTTGGCCATCTGCATGAGCGAGAGAATGCCCTCCTGCATGCGCGCACCGCCAGAGGTGCTGAAGATGATGCAGGGGATCTTCCGCTCCAGCGCGCGCTCGATCGCCCGGGTGATGCGCTCGCCGGTCGCGGAGCCGAGCGTGCCGCCGCAAAAACGGAAGTCCATGACCGCCACGGACACGCTGATGCCGTGAATCTTGCCCGTGCCGCAGACCACCGCCTCGTTCAGGCCGGAGGATTTCTCATACTTTTTGAGCCGGGTCGTGTAGGGCACCGAATCGGTGAAGCCCAGCGGGTCGGCCGACTTCACCTGGCCGTCGGTCTCAACGAAGGAGCCCTCATCGAGCAGTTTGGCCAGCCGCTCCCGCGCGCCGATCGGAAAATGATACCCGCTGGTGGGGACCACCATCTGGTTGTCCTCGATGTCCTTGGTGAACAGCGTCTCTCCCGAGACGGGATCCTTGGTGTAGAGCCCCTGCGGGATGTCGCGCTTGCGGGAGGTTTTGCGGACGGTGTAAGCCGGTTTGTCGAAATGCATGGCAATGGTCAGCCGTGGCCGAAAGTCATGACGTCCAAATTCACGCAACCGGCCCGACGGAGCACGCGAGCGCAGCTGTTGAGGGTGGAACCCGTGGTGAAGACATCATCAACAATAAGGTAATGGTGGGCGGGAGTTATGGCTGCGCCGGGAGCCAGTGCAAAGGCATTTTTCAGGTTGGCCAGGCGGGTTTTCCTGTCGTGAAAGGTTTGCGATTCTGTATCCTCGGTCCTCCTTAAAATATTGCTGATGATGGCTTTGTCTCCCGTGGCCCGCTGGAGGCACTCCGCCATCAGCCGGCTTTGGTTGTAGCCCCGCTCCCGTTCCTTGCGCGGGTGCAGGGGCACCGGCACCAGCACCGCTCCCGCCAGCCAGTCGGGCAGCCAATCAAGCCGGCGGAAGGCCGCCTCGATATCCGCCAGCACATACAGGCCGCGGTGATATTTCAGCTCATGCACCAACGCCCGGGCCGGACCCTTGAGCAACACCGCGGTGCGCCCTTCCCGATAGGCGGGCTGCAAGCCTTCGCAATGCGGACACAGCCGCTCGCCCTCGACCACCCCGTAGAATGGATGCCCGCAGGTCGTGCAGTGCGGCGCCCGCACCCACTCAATCTTCGACGCGCAGCGCACGCAAAGATGGGGAAACTCGCCGGCTTCCACCACCGCCCGGCAATGCACGCAAACCGGCGGGAAAATCACATCCGCCAAACCCTGCCATGCACGCGCGGCCGCGGATTTCATGGATAGAACACCTTCACGAGGAACAAGCCCTGCGGCGGGGCGGTTTCCACCAAGGCGGTGCGTTGGCGCGAACGCAGAATCTCGCCCACGCGGGTCGCTGGCAGCCGGCCCTCGCCCACCGCGACCAGCACCCCGACGAGACTGCGCACCATCTTGTAGAGAAAACCGTCCGCTTCCGCGAGGATGCGCACCTGCCGGCCGCGGCGCCGGATTTCCAGCCGGCGCAGCTCGCGCACGGTATCCTCCTTTTCCGGACCGTTCAGCGCCGTGAACGCGCGGAAATCGTGCCGGCCGCGCAGGATTTCCGCCGCCGCTGCCATCGCCGCAAAATCCAGGGGCCGGAATATGGCCCAGCAGTAAGGCCGCGTGAACGGATCCGCCTCCCCCAGCTGCAGCCGGTATTCGTAGCGTTTGCCCGTGGCCTGAAACCGGGCGTGAAAATCTCCCCGCACCGGCCGCGCCGACTTGATCTGGATGGCCGGCGGCAAACCCGATTTCAACGCCGCCAGCAGCTTGGCCGGGCCGTGCCGCCAAGCCGCATCGAAATGAAATACCTGACCCAGCGCATGGACACCGGCATCGGTCCGCCCGCTCCCGCTGATGCGCACCGCCCGGCCGAACATTTCCGCCAGCCGCCGCTCGATGACATCCTGCACGGCATTGCCGTCCG
>JAHCLN010000148.1 GCA_026125215.1 Opitutaceae bacterium | reverse complement strand
GCACCTGTCAGCCCGGTGACAAGCTGGTGCTGACGCTCCCCATGCCGGTCGAGCGCATCCGCGCCGATCCGCGCGTTGACACCGTGGCCGGCCGCGTCGCGTTGCAGCGCGGTCCGGTCGTTTACTGCTTCGAGGAAGCCGACAACGGCGCCACGCTCTCTGCCTTGACGCTCCCGCGCACCGCGCCGCTCACGGCCCGCCACGATCCCGCCCTGCTCGGCGGCTGCGTCGTCATCGAAGGACCGGGCACCCGCGACGAAATCACCCCCGACCTTTACCAGCCCGCCCCGCCGGCCGCCGCGCCGGTGCCGCTGCGCGCCATCCCCTACGGCCTGTGGGCCAACCGCGACGAAGGCGAAATGCGCGTCTGGCTCCGTGAATCATGAAAACCACCAGCCCCATCCAAAGTAACCTATTGGGTTACTTTCTACATCCGTTCTCTGCCCTGCGGAGCCACGGCCAAAGTAACCTATTAGGTTACTTTGTCGCGGGGCTCCTGCTGGTGGCACCGCTGGGCGCGCAGCCCGATCAAGCCGTGCAGGATGCCATCATGGCGGATGCGCTGGCCGACGCGTCGGCGCACGACTTTCTCACCCGCTTGGGCGATGATTTCGGCGGTCGCCTGACCGGCGCGCCCGGCAACGAAGGCGCGCTGCACCGCACGATCGAGGAGCTCAAGGCCCTCGGGGTCGAAGCGCGGTTGGAGCGTTTCAAGATGCCCGGCTGGGTGCGCGGGCAGGACGAGGTGACGATGCTCGCGCCGTTGCACCGCCCGCTGCGGGTGGCGGCGCTCAGCTATGTCCAGCCGCACGAGCCGTTTGAGGCCGAGGTCGTGGACATCGGCCAGGGCCGGGCGGAGGACATCGCCGCGCTTGAATCCCCGCAGGGGAAGATCGGCCTGCTGGCGCCGCACACGAGCGTGCCGCGCGGTCAGTATGAAGCGGCGGCACTGAAAGCCGGCATGCGCGGCATCCTGTGGATCAACCGCGTGGACGGCGGCCAGTTGCTGGCTCGCACCGGCTCTTTCACCGGCGAGCCGCTGAAGATTCCGGTTTACAGCGTCACGCAGGAGGAGGGCAACTGGATGCTCCGCCTGCTCCGGCGCGGGCAGACCGTGCGCCTGCGGATGCACACCCGCTCGTATTGCACCGAGATCGAGACGGCCAACATCGTGGCCACTTTTCCCGGCCGCACGGCCGACACGGTTGTGGTCGGCGCGCACTTTGATTCCTGGGATCTCGGACAAGGCTCCACCGACAACGGGCTGGGTGTCGCGCAGCTCTACGCCGTTGCGAAACAGCTGCAGGCACATGCGCCGCAAAATCTCCGCACCGTGGAACTCGTGTGGTTTAACGGCGAGGAACAGGGCCTCTGGGGTTCGCGCATCCATGCGCCGACCCTCAAGGACCGGCCCGTGGCCGCGATGGTCAACCTCGACATGGTGGGCTTTCCGCTGTCGGTCAACGCGCTCGGATTCGACGCGCTGGTGCCGGTGCTGGAGCGGTTCGACGCCTCGCTCGGGGAGCGGAAGCTCCGGCAGGGCGTGGCCAACGTGAACTGGTTCGGCAGCGACCACACGCCCTACCAGCTCGAGGGCATTCCCTCGATCACCTTCGGCGCGCACATCGAGCCCGACAAGGTGCGTTACTATCACGACCTCGCCGACACCATCGACAAGGTGGATCCCCGCATGATTCCCGAGTCGTCGGCCACCATCGCGGCGCTCACCTATTTCCTCGCTAACGTGGAGGAGCTGCCCGTGCGGCGCTACACGCGGACCGAGATGAAGGAAATTTTCCTGAAGGCCGGGCTTGAAACCCGGATGCGCGGCGTTGGTCTATGGCCTTTTGACGAAATCTCCGCACCTTGAATTGATGACCCACATTTCCCGCCGCACTTTTCTCAAGGCCGGCGCCGCCGCCGGCCTGGCGGCGGCCCTCCCGGCGTCCGCCGCCGTGCCGCCGGGGCTGTATCCCGCCCGGCCCAACTTCCGTAACACCCCCGGCGCCAGCATCATGCTCACCGGCGGCAGCATTACCCGGGATGAGAGTTTTCTCCCCGAGGTGGCCGCGGTGCAGAAAAGCCATTACGCGGGCCGCAAACGCATCCTGCTCATTCTGCACGCTTCGCTGCCGCAGGACCGTGACCGGATGGAACAGCGTCTACAGGCCATGTTTGCGGCGGACGGTTTTGAAGCCTACTCGCTGCACCACCTCAGCGGCGGGGCGGCCCGGCGCCGGATCGAGACGGCGGAGGCGATCTTTGTTGGCGGCGGAGAAACCTTCCTGCTGCTCCGCACGCTGCTGGAAGAACGCCAGCTCCGGCCCCTGCGGGAAGCGGCGCTCGGCGGCACGCCCTTCCACGGCACGAGCGCCGGCGCCAACATCGCCGGCCCGCACATCGGCTGCACGAACGATTTCCCGGTGGTGGACGTGCCCTCGCGCGCGGCGCTGGGGATTTTCCCGGCCGTGATCAATCCGCATCATCCGCGGACCGACGAGCCGGAATTCGGCGGCCGGGCCCACAAGATCCGCTCCTACCTGCGGGCCAATCCGGGTGAAACCGTGCTGGGCCTGGGCAATGCGGCCGTCGTGCGCCTGCATGCCGGCCGGGTCGAAATTCCGCTGCAACCGGCGTTTCTGTATCACGGCGGCACCAGCCGGGAACTGGCGTTGGGCGAGGTGGGCGAACTTTCGTCCCTGGTGCGGCAACATGCCCAGGCTCGATAGCATCCAGCTGCGGGACCCCTTCATCCTGCCCGATCCCGCCGCCGGGCTTTACCGGCTGTATGGCACCACGGCGCTCGGCGGCCCGATGGAGGCACCGGACGGATTCAGTGTGCGCACCAGCCGCGATCTGGTGCATTGGAGCGAGGCCAGGCCGCTTCTGCCGCGCAACGTCGGGCCGGCCAAGGCGGATTTTTATTGGGCGCCGGAGGCCCACCGTCACGGGGACCGCTGGTATCTTTTCGCCTCCTTCGGGGTCGGGATGAACGTGGTGCATCCACAGGCCCACTACACGGCGATCTACGTCGCGGGCTCGCCCGACGGGCCCTTCGCGCCGCACTCGCCCGGGCCGGTCACCCCGCTTGGCTGGCGCAGCATCGACGGCACCCTGCACGTGGACGACCGCGGCCGGCCGTGGCTGGTGTTTGTGCGGGAGTGGACGCAGACGGTGGACGGCGAGATGCACGCGATGCCGCTCAGCGCCGACCTGCGCCAGCCGGCCGGCCCGCCGCAACTGCTGTTCCGCGCCAGCGAAGCGCCGTGGAGCCTCGCGCAGCACAGCGAATACGGTGACGGCTACCGCGTCACCGACGGACCTTGGCTGCATCGCACCGCAGCCGGGACGCTGCTCATGCTCTGGTCGAGTTTCGGCCGCGGCGGTTATGTGACCGGCGTGGCCCGCAGCGAGAGCGGTGCGGTCACCGGCCCCTGGGTCCAGGCACCGGAGCTGCTCTTCGCGCGCGACGGCGGCCATCCGATGCTTTTCCGTGCCTTCGACGGCCGGCTCATCATGGCCCTCCACACGCCCAACCGCCCCGGCCAGGAGCGCGTGCGCCTGCTACCCGTGCGGGAGACAACGACCGGGATAGAATTGGCCGGTTGAGCGCCTTCAGGCAGGCGATCCAAATTCGTAGGTCAGAGTCCAGTTGCGGGTGGCGCCGGGGGCGAGTTCGCTCTGGATGTAGGGCTCGATGGACCAGGTGTTGCTGTTGCCCCAGACGGGGCACAGGTCGGGCACAAAATCCGTCGAGAAAACCACGCCGGTGAGCGTTGGGTGCGAGAGGGTGCAATGCAGCGGGGAGGTGCCGATCTGGAGTTGCTCGAAGTGGCCGTCGTCGCGGTGGAGAAAGCGGCGCTTGAAGCTCAGGCGGTTGGCCGCATCGAGCGCGTAGCCGGCATTTTCGGCCATGCCCCAGCCGGCGGGCAGGTCGCAGGTGAGGAGCCGGTCGGTCAGCGCGAAGAAGGGGTGGACGAACCAGTGCAGCGGCAGCGGGCGATCACCGGTGTTGGTGATGCGGGTGGCGGAAACGAGCGTGCGGCCGCTCAGGCTGAGGTGGCGTGTGAGCTGGCAGGCGTAGCCGTTGCCCGACTGGGCGGTGCAGAATTCCAGCGTGCCGGGTGTGCGGGTGAGGCTCCAAGCGCAGGGAACCGTCACGGCGAGTTCGCCGGCCATGTTGGGTGCGACCTCGCCGATACCGATGATAAAGCCGCGGCGTTCCTCGAGGATCAGCGGCCGGCCGGTGCCGAACTCCGCGTGGCGGAAGGATTCGGGCAGACCCTGGCCGTTGAAGGGGCTGGGCCGGTCCACGGGCCATTCGGGGCCGGTGAGGAGCGGGCCGGCGGCGGGATCGTGGACCTGCCACACGTAGCCGCCCCAGCAGTAACGGGTGCCGAGGCGGGCGCGGTCGGCCGGATCGGCGGGATCAATCACCTCTGCCCGGAGCGAATCGCCGGCGAGAGTCAGCATGGGCCGCGGACGGGGATCGGCTTACTTTTCGCGGACGACGTGGACCGCGGTGCTGCGGCCCTCGACGATGAGCATGAAGTGACCGCCGCGGCGGGGCTGGATCTCGATCTCGCGGTTGGCGAGTTCCTGGGCGATGGGGGTGAGGCCGCGCCAGACCTGGCCGTTGTCGAGCCGGAAGCTGTTGCCGCCGACCCAGCCGGTGACGCGGGCCTTGATGCCGGGCATGTCGCGCCAGGATTCGTCGAAGGGGTTCGGCAGGCCGAAGCGGCTGAGGAGGTTCTTCTCTTCTTCCTCGCGCAACTGGCGGGCGATGATGGCGGTCTGATGGTTGACCTCGGCGCGCACGGCCGTGGCGAAGTGGCGCACGATGGCGATGTCGATGAGAGCCAGCTGATCGGCGGTGAGGTCGGCGATGCCGGAATTGCGCTGCTCCTCGGGGGACATGAGGGATTTGATCCCGGGAAAGGCGGTGTTCTGGGCGTGGGCGGCGACGGTGGAGATCAGCAGGGCAAGGAGGAGTCGTTTCATGGCGGGGAAGGGATTGGCTTCAGGGTGGGAGGGCCGGCCGGGACCGCAAGTCTTGAGGAAAATCAGGTCTCGAGGAACTCGGCGCCGGCGGACTGGGCGGCGATCAACTGGGAAAAGACGCCGCCGCGGGCGTTGAGTTCCTTGAAATTGCCCTCCTCGATGATGACGCCCTGACGCAGGACGATGATGCGGTCGGCGTTCTTGATGGTGCTGAGCCGGTGGGCGATGGTGATGACCGTGCGGCCGACGGACAGGCGGTCGAGGGCTTCCTGGATGAGGCGCTCGCTCTCGTAATCGAGGGCGGAGGTGGCTTCGTCGAGGATGAGGACGGGCGGGTTGCGCAGGATGGCGCGGGCGATGGCGATGCGCTGGCGCTGACCGCCGGAGAGCGCGACACCGCGCTCGCCCACCGCGGTGTCGTAGCCTTGGGGCATCTTGAGGATGAACTCCTCGGCGTTGGCGAGACGGGCGGCTTCCTGGATCTCGGCCGCGGTGGCGTCGGGCTTGGCGAAGCGGATGTTGTCGCCGATGGAGCCGGAGAGGAGGATGCTGTCCTGCATGACGACCGCGAGCTGGCGGCGAATCCAGCGCATGTTCCATTCCGACTGCGGCACGCCGTCGATGAGGATGCGGCCGGCGGCCGGTGCGTAGAGGCCGAGCAGCAGGTTGGCCAGCGTGCTTTTGCCCGAGCCGGAGGGACCGACGAAGGCGACATGCTCGCCGGGCCGGATGGCGAGGTTGAGGTTTTTGATGACGGTTTTGTCCGGCGCGGAGGGATAGTGAAACGAGACATCCTCGTAAACGATGTCGCCGTGGATGCGGTCCTCGCGCCGGGTGCCGTGCCAGTTCTCGACGTAGCGCGAATCGATGAGCTCCTTGATGCTGGTGTAGCCTTCCTTGGCGGCGAAGTAGGGCTCGCTCAAGCCGATGAACATGTGCACCGGGCCGAGGATGTAGCCGAAGCCGGCCATGAAGGCGAAGAGCGTGCCGATGGTGATGCCGCCCTTGATTGCCATGATGGCGCCGCCGGCGATGACGATGAGCGAGAGGAACTGCATGCCGACGTGCACGTAGGTGCCGAAGAGGGCGTTGACGTAGGATTGCGAGATGCGGCTGCGGGCGAAGGATTCGCTGCTGCGGTCGAGTTCGCGCTCGGCCTGGTCCTCCTCGCCGAAGCTGCGCACGAGGCGCAGGGCGGACATGTATTCGGAGGCGGTGCCGGTGAGGCGTTCCTGCGCGAGGCGGTTGGCGTTGTTCTCCCGCTGGATGCGGTTGAAGAAAAACCATTTGGCGGAGGCGTAAACCGGGATGGCGAGCAGGAGAACGAGGAGGAGAAACCAGTTCATCCACGCGAGGATCGCGATGATGCAGGCGCCCATCAGCAGGTTGGGCAGCAGCTGGTTGAGCACCGCGAAGAGCAGGCCCTCGATTTTCTGGGTGTCGAAGGCGTATTTCGAAAGCAGCCGGCCGGTCTTCTGGCCGTCGAGGTAGCTGAAACTCAGGAACTGCATCCGGAAGAAAATCCGGCTGCGCATCTCGACCATCAGCCCGGCCATGGTCTTGGCGATCGAATGCGCGCCCCAGACCGAAAACGCGAAGTGCAGGGCGAGGCAAACGACAAACCACAGGCTGAAGTGCAGGACGCCCTCGATGCTGCCCTCCTTCAGCGGCTTGTCCACGATCTGCTGGATGAGGAAGGTGCACGGCGCCGCCGCGAGACTGCGCAGGAGGGCGAGGATGACGCCGCCCCGGAAACGGCGGCGGGCCGACCAGAGGTAGGAGAGCAGCCCCGGCTGTTCCAGGGGATTCACGGGAGCGGACATGGCAGCGGAACGAAGCAGGCGGCGCGCCGGAAGGCCGGACGCACTTACTTTTTCGCGCGGGCGGGAGCCTGTCCCCCGTGCATCGTGGCGTAGAACGGGTCGCCGGGGCGGATGCTGCCCCGTGTCACGGTCGCGCCGGTGAAGGCCGACTTGTAGAGCGCGGCGAGGAACTCGAGGGTGCGGCGGGCCTCGGCGCCGCTTGTGAGCGGCACCGTGCCGGCGTCCATGTCGGCGACGAGAGCGTTCAGCTGCGCGCCGTGGGTCGAGCCGACGTCGGGCGGGAAGTTGTTCCAGGCGGTCTGCATCGCCTCGGCGGTGCCGGGCACGGCCGGGGTCAGCCGCCAGTGGTCCTTCTGGTAGGCGTAGAGGTGGGTCAGCTCCACGGTGGCCTGTTCGCAGTCGATGCGCAGGTAGGTTTCCTGCCGCGGGCAGAGGGTGCTGTTGATGATGGAGGCGCGGGCGCCGTTGGCGAATTTCACGTGGGCCATGGAGACGTCCTCGACCTCGATCGCATGGTGGAGCGTCTCGGCGACGGCGCGGACTTCCGTCCAGTCGCCAAGCAGGTGGAGCAGGTGGTCCATGCTGTGGATGCCCTGGCTCATGGTGGGGCCGCCCAGCTCGGTCTTCCATTTGCCGCGCCACGGCACGGCGTAGTAGGCTTCGTCGCGATACCAGAGGGTGTGGCACACGGCGACGAGCGGCCGGCCGAAGGCGCCCTGCTGCAGGAGCGAGCGCACGTGGGTGTTCGACGAGGCGAAGCGCATCTGGAACACGCAGGCGGTGCGGCGGCCGGTGCGTTGCTCGGCGGCCGCGATGCGGTCGAACTCGGCCAGCGAGGCGCAGAGCGGTTTTTCGCAGAGCACCCAGGCGCCGGCTTCCATCGCGGCGATGCTCATGTCGGCATGCAGGCCGGGCGGCGCGGCGATGAGGACGATGTCGGGCTGCTCCTCGCGGAGCATCGCGGCGTAGTCAGTGTGGGCGGCGGGAATTTTGAAACGCTCGCAGAAGGTGCGGGCGCGGGTGGCGTCGATGTCGCACGCGGCGACCAGCTGCACCCGGCCCGAGGTGGCCTCGGTGGCGCGGACGTGGGCATCGGAGATGCCGCCGGTGCCGACGATGACGGCGCGGTAGGTTTTCATGGCAACGGATTACTTGGCGCCCAGCACAACCGGGGTCTTGCGCGGGGTGTAAACGGTGAGGCCGAGGAGCGACTGGGTCGGCGCGGGGAAGAAATAGCTAGCGGCGTAGCCCACGGCAATGGTCGTGAAATTGGCGATGAAGATGTAGAAGAACGGGTGCACGAGGCTCTGGGTCCAGGCGGTGAGCGTGAGCACGAGGCTGGCGCCCACGCCGATGAAGGCGCCCTGCCAGTTGGCGCGTTTCGTGAACATGCCGAGCGCATAGCAGCCGGCGAACCCGCCCCCAAGCAGCCCCATCAGGACAAAAGACGTGTCGAGCGCGGACTTGATGTCGGCGGCGGCCAGCAGAAGCGCCGTGCCGATGCCGATGAGACCGGCACCGACCGTGCTGAACTCCGCCAGTCGCCGGCTCTTTTCCGGCGTGGCCGTCTTCGCGTAGCGCTCGTAGAAATCCACCGACACCAGCGTGGCCACGCTGTTGATGCTGC
>JAHCLN010000147.1 GCA_026125215.1 Opitutaceae bacterium | reverse complement strand
TCTCCCGTCTCTCCCGCTGCCTTGTCCTCCTGCTGTGCCTGCCGCCGCTGCTGTCCGGCTACGGACGCGAATCCGACCACGGGCTGCTTTTCCAGCTGGATAAACTCCCGCTGGCCGCGCCGGCGGATACGGCCGTTTACCATGGGATGGAAACGGCGCGGCTGGTGCAACCCGACGACGAGGCGGCAGGCGCCTATGCCAACGCGAGCATGGCGCGAATCCGCTACCACCGCATCGCGCCCGGCGGCGGCGCCCGCCCGCACCGCGTGGATGATTTTCGCGAGCAGGTTTTCATCGTGTTGTCCGGTGCGGTTGAGTTCCGGGTCGGCGACGAAACGCTGCCGGCCGGGGCGGAGGACGTGGTTTTCATCCCGCCCGGCGTGGAGCGCGCCTATGTCGCCCAAGGCGACGGGCCGGCTGCCGTGCTGGAGGCCGAATGGCGCGGGCTCGGGCCGCGCCCGGAGTCGCCGGGGCGCGCTTTCGTCACCTCGGAAAAACTGCGACCGCTCGTGGCCACGGGCGGCGAGGGCTATCTGACCGTTGAATCCAATGCCCGCCAGCAGGGCACCGGGCTTTCGATCGTCAGCTACGGGGCCGGGCATATCAACGCGAGCAATTCCCTGCTGCTCTACCATCTCGACCTGCCGGCGCCGCGCAATTTCACGGCGAACACGGTGCTGGCCCGCATGGGGCTCTCCGCCTACCATCCCGGCGGCGGCACCCGCTGGCATTTCCATCCCGACCGCGAACAGGCCTTCGTCATTCTCGCCGGGCGCGGGCTCGTGGAGATCGGCGCCAACACCGTCGAGGCGGGCCGCGGCCAGGTGGTGTTTGCGCCCCGGCATGTCGGCCACGCCTACAAAACGGCGGGCGGCGAGCCCTTCAAGTTTCTGGAGCTGGAGTGGGGCCGCTGAGGCTCGCGGCCGCCTGGATCAGGCCGCGCATGTAGCCGACGGCGAAGAGCCGGCCGAGCATGGTGTAGCCGGGCTCGCCGGTTTCGCCGTCGAGCATCGGCACATGGTCGCTGCGGATCGGACCGGCGAACCCCGCCGCCCGGTAGGCGCGGATCGCGCCGAACATGTCGGTTGGGCCCTGGTCGTGGAAGGTCTCGCGAAACCGCAGCCCGCGGCCCTCGACGTCACGGAAGTGCACGTAGTTGATGCGCGGGCCGAAGCGCCGGATCGTCGCGGGGATGTCCGCGCCCATCGCCGTGAAGTTGCCCTGGCAGAAACAAATTTTGTTCGCCGGGCTGGCGGAGAGCGTGAGCAGCCGGTCGAACGCCGCCACGTCCGTCATGATGCGGGCGTGGCCGAAGAGCGGGCTCAGCGGCGGGTCGTCGGGATGCATTGACAGCTCCACGCCGTGCGCCTCGGCCCACGGCAGGATGTCCGCGAGGAACCGGGCGAGATTGTCCCACAGTTGTTCCGCTTCACCGGGCGGCGGGGCGGGGGCGGCGGGCAGTTCGGCGAGGTCGAAGCCGGTGACCCTCGCTCCCCCGCGCGTGCGCAACTCCGTGCGGGTGCGCGACCAGTCGCCGGTCGGCATGAAGTTGTAGCACAGGATGCGGATGCGCAGCCGGCCCATGGCCGCGATGAGCGCCTGCATCCGCCGCAGGTCATCCTCCCAGCCGGGCGCCCGCAGCTTCAGCCGTTGCATCGGCAGGAACCCCTCCACCGCCGCCACCTCCAGCCCGTGGGCCCGCGCACGCGCGGCGTCCCGCGTGAGGTCGGCAAGGTCTTCCGGACAGCGCAGCACGATGCCCTCGCAGCCGATCTGGGCGGCCAGCGCCAGATGGTGGTCGGACGGCGGGGTCAGCACCTCGACGATTTTCATCGGCGGAAATTCCCCGGCTTCACTCGTCGCCCACGGCGATCATCTCGTTGTGACATTCCACACGCACGGCGCGGGAGTAATGATGCACCGCGATGCCCGGCGCAAGCGGCGTAGCCGCCGAGACGAGGAACTCCGCCCAGCCCGGTCGGAGGTGGGCGACGTAGGCGAGGTTGAAGGACTCCAGCACCCCGCCGGCCGGGACGGCGAGGTCGGGGAAGAGCACCGGGCCGGTGTCCACCTGGTAGTAGTGCTCCCGGGTGCTGTAATTGCCGGTCTTCACGGGATATTCCAGGTTCAGCGTGTAGCGCGCGGTCTCGATCCGGGTGCGGGATACGACGGGCCGGTCCGTGGCAAAAATGGCAGCCAGTTCACTCACGTCGTCAATCACCCGGCCGGCGGTCCGGCGCACGTCCACGCCGTAGTGGGTGAAGGCCGCCCGCGGGTCGCCCAGCTGGCGCTCGGGTTGCGACCCCAGCGAGGCCGGGTAGCGCATCACGCCTTTTTCCGTGCGGTCCCAGCGCTTGAGCGCGAGGAAGCGGTCCACCCCGGCGATCATGCAGAAATCCGCGTTCGGGTCGGTCCAGATGTCCGCCTCCACGTTGACCTGCTCCGTCTTGCACGAGGCGCCGAGGAGGTAGGCGGCGGTGATGCCGGTGTCGCGGCACGTCACCTCCGCGAGGCACTCGGCCGCGACCCGCACATGGTTGAGCGTGAACGGCGGCTTGTGCGAGACGGTGACCGGCTGCAGGCGCTGCAGGTCGATGCCCCAGCGGACATAGGAGCGGGTGAAGTCGCAGATTTGGACGGTGAAGGAGGACATGGGGTGGAATTGGCGTGAGAAACGGGCGCGGACAACGGCAGGCGGTTGGTCCGGTCAACTGACCGGCGCGGGGCCGAGAGTGGCACCCGGGATGAACCGGGGCGTGGTCCGGTAGTCGCGCGCGGGCAGCCCGCCCTGACCGGCGAGTCGGACGGCCAGTCGCGCCAGTCGCCGGGCAAAGACGTCCTTGTCATGGTCGTAGCGGGTGAGCGCGGGGCGGAAGAAGGCAAGCGGCTCGTCGTGATCCCGGCTGATCAGGGAAAGGTCGCGCGGCAGCCGCCGCCCGCGGGCGATGAGGTGCGAGGCGGCGCCGAGGGCGTGTGCGGCGTGGCAGACGAGCAGGCCCGTGGGCGGGTGGGCCCCGGCCAGCGCCCGGTCGAGCGTGCGGGCGAGCGTGTCGGGATCGCCGTCGTGCGTGAGGATGCGGGTGCGGGCGTCGCCCGCGCCGGCGAGGAAACCGTGTTCGCTGGCCTGCATGCCGGCGGTGAGCACCCGGGGGCGCACCAGCGCGAGGGAACGGTGGCCGCGGGCGCGCAACAGGCCCGTCGCGTGGCGGCACACCGCGCCAAGGTCGAGCTGGAAGGAGGGCAGCCGCACGCCGGCGTGGCAGGAACCGATCACCAGCGCCGGCAGCGCCCGCGCCGCGCACCAGGCCTGGACCGGGGCCGGCAACGAGAGCAGGAGCCACGCGGCGGGCTCCGTGCTTGCGAGCAGTTCGAGCAGGGGCTCCGGCCGGCGCCCGAGGCCGGGTTCACTGCGGATCTCCAGCGCCAGCCCGGCGCCCTGCAGCTGCGTCTGCAGGGCCTGCAGGTAGCAGGCCGTCGCCGGTTGCTGCAGCGCCATCGGCTGGAGCGAGAGCAGCAGGATGCTCCGCGCCCGGCGGCGCGGGTTTCGCCGCGCCGCGCGCACCCGGCGCGCCCGGCCCGGCTGAACCGCCAGCACGCCTTCGCGCTGCAATAGGGCCAGCGCCTGCCGCAGGGTGGAACGGCTGACGTGCAGCTGCACGCAGAGCCCGCGCTCGCCCGGCAGCCGGCCGTTCCATTCACCCCGGGCCAGGGCCGCGCGGAGCACCTGCACGGTCTCGGTGACAAGCGAGGTCCGGCGGGGCAGCTCCATGGCGCGGACGTTTGGGCTGCTCAGTCAAGCCAGGCGTTCATGCGCGCCTTGAGGGCCGGGCTGAGCTCGCAGGCGAGCGCGTCGAAGGCGTTGTCGAGATGCGCGGTCGTGCGGGCGCCGACGAGGACGCTGGTGACGCCGGGGTGGTGGAAGACCCACGCCATGGCGAGCCGGACCATCGGCACGCCGGTTTCCGCCGTGAGTTCCTGCAGCTGCCGGACGACGCGGAAGTTGGCCTCGGAGAAATACACGTCGATGTGGCCCGGGATGACGTCGAACCGCGTGCCCTTCGGGATCGCGTCGCGGCCGGCCGCGTATTTGCCCGTGAGGAAACCGGCGGCCAGCGGACTGTAGGTGATGGCGGCGATTTGTTCGCGCCGGCAATAGGGCAGAAGTTCCCGCGCCGCGCCGGCGTCGGCGAGGCTGAAGGGCGGCTGCACCGACTCGATCCGCGCCAGGCCGTGCCGGGCCGCGCAGGTCTGCGCCTCGCGCAGCTGGGCGGCGGTGAAGTTGCTGCACCCCACGCTGCGGATGCGGCCGGCGCGCACCTCGGCGTCGAGCGCCTCCAGCGTCTCGCGGATCGGCACGTCCGGATACGGCTGGTGCAGCATGTAGATGTCAACGTGGTCGGTCTGCAGCCGTTCGAGGCTGCCCTGCAACGCGGCACGCACCTGCTCGGGCCGCCCGCCGGTGCTGAACTTGGTCAGCAGCTGGATCCGGTCGCGGCAGCCGCGGTCGCGCTGCCAGCGGCCGATGATCTTTTCGGAGGAGTGCATCTCGTGGGAGGCCTCGCGGACGTCGTCCACGCCATACTGGCGCCGCCGGTATTCGCGGGCGTTGCCGCCGCCGTAGGACTCGGCGGTGTCGATGAGGGTGACGCCGCGGGCGAGGGCGTGGTCGAGGACGGCGCGGCTGGCGGTCTCGTCGATTTCGCGGCCGAGCGGGGCGCCGCCCAGGCCGATGCGGGGCAGGTCGAGGCCGGTGCGGCCGAGGGGCAGGCGTTGCATCAGGCGGAGTCGTCCACCATGTGGTAGACGAGGGGTTGCACGGCGGCGGGCAGGGTGCGGTAAACGGAGAGCGGCAGGGCTTCGACCTTGGGGTCGCGCCCCTGGTTGGCCTCCACGATCTGCTGGCGGTCGCGGGTGCCGGGCCGCAGCGGCTGCAGGTTGATCCACCACGGGGCGTAGCGCACGATGACGCCGATGCGCGGCGCGTCCGACCGGTTGGGCGCGATGGCGTGCCAGGTGCGGGCGTCGAAGAGGCCGACGTCCCCGGCCCGGCCCTGCAGCTGCACCTCGCTCTCGTAAACCGCCATGGGGTCGTGCGCCGTGCCGTGCCGCGGGGAATAGTCGCGCTTGTGGCTGCCGGGGATCACGATGGTGCCGCCGTTCTCGACGGTGTAGTCCGTCAGCATCCACATCGTCACGAGGTTCATCACGATGTCGGGATAGGGCGCCCGCACCCGCGCCTTGCTGTTCTGGTTGAACGGCCAGTCGGCGTGCATCTCGCCGCGCGGGATGCCCTGGCCGTTGATGGCGCCGGTGAGCATGGAGATGCGCGGGAATTCCCCGAAGAGCCGGTCCACCACCGCCAGCAACCGCGGATGGGCGAGATAGGGCGCGATGGCCTGGTTGAGGCGGAGGAAGCCGGTGGCGTAGCCCTGCGGCGGCGGCAGCGAGGAATGCGCGCGGACCGCGGTGGCGACGGAGTCGCGCACGGCGCCGACTTCCGCGGCGGGGATGACACCGGGCAGGACGCAGAAGCCGTCGCGGGCGAGGGTGGCGAGGATGGCTTCGGTTTCGGCGGGCGGGGCGGGGTGGCTCATGGTGCGCCGAAATTCGGCCCGCCGCCGCCGTCCGGCAAGACCTGCCGGCTGGTCTGTTCAGCAGACCTGTTCGCGGCGGCCCGCGTTACGGCGCGGGTTCGGGTGCGTGTCCGAGCGTGCCGCCGGGCACGAAGTGCGGCATGAGGAGCGTCCGGCGCGCGGGCAGCGCGCCGCTTTCCACGAGCTGCAGCATCAGCCGCGTGAGCCGTTGGGTGAAGACCTCGCGCGGAAAATCGTAGTGCGCGATGGTCGGATGCAGGCAGTCGAAGGAGTAGTCGCTGTCGCGCGCGATGAGCGAGAGCCGCCCGGGGATGGCGAGGCCGCGCCGCAGCAGGTGGGTGAGCGCGATGAGCATGTCGAGCGGCTTGAAGACGAAGAGGCCGGTCGGGGGCGTGGTGCGCGCGAAGAGCCGGTCGAGCTTGCGGCAGATGTCGATGCTGGCGCCGTTGTGGCGGACGACGGCGCACTGTGCGCCGGTGTGGGCCGACTCCTGCACGCCCGCGACGAAGCCCGCCTCGCTGGTGCGGTCGCCCGCCACGTCGGACTCGAGCCGCAGCAGGGCGAGGCGGCGGTGCCCGCGCGCGAGCAGCAGGCCGGCGGCATGATGGCTTGCGGCGTGGTAGTCGAGATCCAGCGAGGGCAGCTCGACGGCGGGGTGGGGCGAGCCGAGCACGAAGGCCGGCATGCCCTTTTGCACGAACCACCGCTGCAGCTCCTCCGAGGACAGCATGAGGATGCAGCAGAAGATCGAGTGCTCGCGGATGAACGCCTCCAGCTTGCGCTGGTGCTTGCGGAAATCGCCTTGCGGGCACACGAACACCTCGCTCTCGAAGCCGTCCTGCGAGAGGTGGTAGCGCAGCTCCATGATCATCTGGAAGGGGATGTTGGCGATGCGGTCCATCCGCTGCGTGGCGATGATGCCGAGCACCTTCGGCTTGGCGCGGTCCGGCGCGGGCGGGCGGGCCGCGATGATGCGGCGCTTGCCGCGGCTCACCGAGAGCAGGCCCTGCTTCTCGAGGAGCTCGAAGGCCGCGCGGAGCGTCGGCCGGCTCACGTGCAGCTGCTGGCTGAGGATGCGCTCGCCCGGCAACCGGTCCTGCCAGATGCCCTCGGCGATGCCGGACTGGATCGCCTTGGTGGTTTCGGTGACGAGCGAATGGCGTTTGGGGATGTGCAGCATGGCGGAAAATTATGGCGGCCCGCCACCGCTGCGCCGTCGTTGGCGGCTGGTCAACACATTTAACCACCCCTTTGCTTTTGGCAGCGGCCCGCGCATTTGGTCCCCTGCGTGCGTCGGGCCGGCGGCGGTTCCTTGTCAGGCCTTCCACCGCCGTCCCGCCCCCCGTCCAGTCGGTATCAGATCAACACCACCGCGACCCATGCTACACAAAATCATCCCGACGAGCGCCCGTCATCCGTTCTGTTTTGGCGCGATCGTGGCTTCCCTTCTTTGCGGAAGCACACTGTTTGGTCAGGCTGTCTCCGAGCCCGCCCCCGCCGCCGAGCCGGCGGATGACAAGGTCATCGTCCTCGATCCCTGGAGCGTCACCGGCACCACGGCCGTCGGCTACGGCTCCACCCAGTCGGTTGGCGGTTCCCGCATCAACCTGCCCATCCTTGACGTGCCCATGTCCATCATCCCCGTGAACCGGGAGCTGATGGACGATGTCGGCGCGGCCGACGCCTACGACGCCCTGCGTTTTGTCAGCGGCATGGGTCCGGCCTCCACCGTCTCGATCAACTCCATGACGCTGCGCGGCATCGAGACGCGCGCGAATTCCTTCAACGTCCTCGACGGCCTGCCCGGCGGCGGCATCGAGCAGGAGACCGAGTTCATCGACCGCTACGAGGTCGTGAAAGGTGCGGCGGGCACGCTGTATGGCGATCACTCGCTCGGCGGCCTCATCAACCGCGTTTACAAGCGACCGCTCCCCCGGGCACAGACCACCGTCAAGGGGTCCTATCGCGACATCGGCAACACCTGGCAGAGCTCCCTCGACCACACCGGTCCGATCGACCGCGAGGGCCAGCTGGCCTACCGCGTCGTCGGCGTCGTGCGCGACGGCGAGACGAAGACCGGCGGTGCCGACAGCAAGACCGCCCTTTACGGCACGGTGCAATACGCGCCGAAGGACACCCGCACCAACGTCTGGCTCCGCTTCGAGCGGCGCAAGGTCGAGACCGGCCACGAGACTCCCGGCGTCTTCTACGACGGCGCGGGCAATTCCTCGCTGCCCTACCTCGGCGTCGAGCGCCGCACGGTGCCCATCAACAACGACGAGGAACGCACGTTCGCCTATTACGAATTTGGCTATTCCTCGTCCTTCTCCGGCCTGCTCGGCGACTGGGACGTGCGCCTCGTCGGCCGCTACTTCCAGGACAAGAACGTCGCGCAGCCCGCGATCATCCCGACGGGCTACACCTTCCTCGATGCCAACGGCAATTCGCTCGGCGCCATTGCGACCGCGGCCAATCCCAATACCCAGCCGTCCTTTACCAACGTGCCGTGGACCGACATCCGCCTTAGCAACCACGTCAGCCGCATCAACGGCCCGAGCAACAGCAAGAGCTGGGGCTGGTTCCTTGATTTCACCGGCAGCTTCGATACCGGCCCGCTGGCGCACCGCATGATCGTGTATGCGCAGTCCACGGGCAGCCGCAGCCACAGCCGCTTCACCAACCTCCGGCTGAAGTCCGAGTTCGGCGGCTCCGCCTCCACCGGCAACCTGAATCTCGCCAACGCCTTCAGCGTCATCAACCCGGTTTACCGGCGGTCCGACATGAGCCTGTTTGAGAACCCCGTGCTCGCGACCAACAACAAGGGCGGCGGCGAACGCTTCAACTTCGGCATTCAGGACAACGTTTACCTCTGGGATCAGCGACTCCTCCTCGTGGCGGGCGCCCGTTATGACTTCGTGCGCAACAACCCCTCGCGC
>JAHCLN010000146.1 GCA_026125215.1 Opitutaceae bacterium | reverse complement strand
GCCGGGTGTGGCCCCTGATCGCGGCCTGGGCTTTTGTGGGCGTGGCGGACGGCATCTACGGAGTCGCGGCGCCCGCGGCGCTCTACGGCACGATTCCCGCCGAGGGATCGCGGCCGGCTTATTTCGCCGTTTACAATCTCATCAGCCTGGGGTGCTTCGCCGTCGGCGGCGTGTTGGCGGTGCCGTTGCTGGGCGTGCTCCATACGATCGACTGGAGCTGGGGTCCGGCGCAACTGGGCGGCTACCATTTGTTTTACACGCTGTGCGGTTTGGTGATGATTCCGTGCACGGCGGCCGTGCTGCTGTTCCCGCCGCGCCGCGGCACGAACGCCAAATCCGCCGGATAAACTCGCCGCATTGATCCTCATGAACACTCCACACCCGGACCCAGCCGCGGTCGCGCAGCGCCAACTGGAGGCCTACAACGCCCGCGACCTCGACGCCCTGATGGCGATCTACGCCGACGATGCGGCGATGTATGAACATCCCGACAAGCTTCTCGCGCGCGGGACCGCGGCGTTGCGCGAGCGGTTTGCCGTGCGCTTTCGCGAACCGAACCTGCACGCCACGCTGCTGCACCGCATCACGGCCGGCGCGCTGGTGCTCGACCACGAGCGGGTGACGCGGACTTTCCCGGAAGGTCCGGGCGAAATCGAACTGGTGATGACCTACGAAGTGCAGGCCGGCCGGATTGTCCGCGCCTGGATCATCACCGGGGCGAAGCGGTTGTTGGCCGCTGCGCCGTGATGGGCTGACGGATCAATGCTTAGGATCTGCGAGAGCCACTGTGTTCCCGTCGCATATGTTGACCGCGAAGACAGTTTCAGGGCACAGGCGCTTCGCTGGCCGAAAGGCTTCCACCACATGGTAGGCGGTGATTATAATACGGTTGCTACCCGCAGCGACGAAACCGCAGCTACCACTATTGATTACGTCTGAGGGCGGCTCAGCGACCCCGTGGCTAAACCAGACAGGCGCGGTCCACCCCTGCACAAGGTCTTGGAGTTGGCTGACGATCTGATCCATTTTGTTTGGCGCAACGGCCTAAATCATCAGCGTTCCACCTTGCCCAGCTCAGATTCGAGGCCACTGAAACCCGTCTCTAGCATGCGGTCCAATGTATCGAGGCAACGGGTCTTGGTCGCATCATCACTGGTCTGCCGGTAGACGCGCAGAACGAGTTCGGGCAAGTGGTAAAGATCGTGGCGATAGTGCAGAGGCGTGCCCGCCTTAGCGTCCCGGTCCATGATCCGATTGGGGATGGCACATACGACATCGGGCAGGAGCGCGGTGGACTTTTCCAGAGCGTAGACCAGTTGCTCTGCGCCGTCGTCAAAAGCCGGACTGGCCAGGTAGGTGCCGATCAGTGCAGACTCGGCTGAGAGATTCTCGTCGCTGAGTTCGCGGAAGCAGTGGGAGGCGGTTTGGCGAACCGCCTTGGCCGGGTCAGCAAACAGCGAACCCAGTTGGGCGCGGCAGACCGCTCCGACGGCGGCGGAATCCAAGTTGTAGGCATAGACACCGGCGGCAGCAGCGCGGCAGGTTTCGTCGCCGGCGAGGACCGCAGTGACATCCACTTGGGCGGCCGTCTCGTGGAACGAGGCGACCGTGATCTGCCGAGCGGCGGCCTCCCGAGCCTCCTTGTCCGGATGGTTCAGCATCCGCAACAACAGGGGCCGGAGCTGCGTGTAGTGTGTCTGCACGCCGCGGTGCAGGAAATAGTCCACCTCGCCGGTCGAAAGCACGTCCTCCGCGCCGTCGGCCAGCTTGAGGAACAACCGCACGGCTTCGTTCCGGTCGATGTTAAGGATGGCCAGAGTGCATTTCACGGCGCAGGAGCGGACCGAGATGGAGCGGTCTCCGCAGAGGGATTTAACGGCGACCTGGACTTTCGGCCAGTGGGCGTGGTTGGCGAAGAGCAGGCCGCCGATGGCCCACGCGGCCTCGCCGCGCACCGAATTGATCCCGGCCGTCAGCGGGTCGCCGCCGTAATAAGGCGTGCTCCCGGCGCGCGTCTGCCACGTTTCCTCCGCCGGGTCCGGATCGTTGATCGCATAATCGCAGACAATGGCGATGAGATCGTCCGGCAGGGTGGCCGCGGCAAACTTCTGCACGGTGTCGCAGATCGTGCGGCCGGAGGGCCGGCCTGGCAGCCGGTGGACCCGATGGACCGCGGCCACCAGGGCCGGCAGCTCCACCGGGACGGAATCTCCGGGTTGCACCGTGTCGGCATTCTCCGGCTTGGTCTGCGCCAGTCCGCGCAGGATAGCGTCAAAATACTCCGGCTTGATGTCATCCGGCATCTTCAATACCAGCGCGGCAAAGCGCTTCTTGTGGTTCCGGGTTTCGCGCGTAAGCGCTCCGGCGAGCTCGTGTAGGCTTCCCTTGCTGAACTCGTGGTGACGGCGAAAGTCCATAGAGTGATATTTGCGCATCGCGGACAGCCACTGCTCATCCGTCATCTTCGCCATCGCCTCGGCCGAGATCGGCGAGCCGACCGTCACGACCTGCATGGGCCGGGGTGGGGAAAAGTCCATCTCAGGAAACTTGCTCGTCAGCTCGGCGATACGGTTGGCTGCCGCGCGGCTCAGGCGCGCGGCGGGCAGGCAATGCAGCAGAAGCAGTTGCTTGAAGCCGATCGATGGCGGCCGCTTCTGCTCATACGGATCGCGGAACTTAAGGATGGCACTTTCCAGCGCGGCGTAGGCTTCGGGCGAGCAATGTGGGGCCGCGGCGGAGATCGCTGCGCGGGAAACTGCGGCGGCACCGGTGCCGCCGCCACCGCCGGTCACTCCGTAGCCGATGTCAAGCCGGAGGGGATCCGCGCTGACATACTGGGTCAGTTCGTTGGCGAATTCCGACGGGTTGGCCGTCCACGCGCTGAGCAGAAGGTAACCCAGCGTATGATTCGGGCTGGCCATCACCGAAGAGGTCAGCGCGCGCAGCCGCGCAGGGGCCGTGGTGGCGAGGCTGCGCATCGCCCGTTCGAGTCCGTGCAACAGCTGTGAATTGAAATCTAAGTCAGAGCCAAGTATCAGATACGGCCAAATCTCGTCGCGGTGCTCGCCGTGGTCCGTGACATGCGCCCGCCGCGCGACCTCGGTGGCGATTCGCGGCAGCACCCGCACCACAAAATCCTCCGGCACCTCGTCCGCCAACCGGCCGCAGTAATCCGCGGGGAAATCGCTACCGAGGGTTTTCTGGTCGAAGGGATTGCCAGCGGGAAATCGCACGCACAGCCGGTCCAAGAATTCCGCGAGTAGTTCGGCAGCGTGCGTCGGCGCCTTGTTCGGGAAGTCGTGTAGGTGGTGCCACCAATGGTCTCCCGGTGCGTCGAACCAGCCGAAGCGCATGGCCCGAAGGAAAAGGTCGAACATCCGCCGGCTGTGGTGCGGTTCAGTAAAGCGCAGCAGGCTCCGGAATCGTTCTTGCCAGACCATAGAACCGTCAAGGCAGGGCTCGATCAGCGCAGCCACCTGCTCCGACCGGTGCAACATGATCGTCTTCTGGCTCAGCAGCCAAAGCGTCTGGTCCACGACTTGCGCGTCGGTCGACCGTAGCCACGCGGCCCAGGTCCCGTCCGTTAATAGGAGGTCAAACCAGCCCACGCTGTCGTGCGGCACCGTTCGCCACCATTGCGCGCACGGTGGCACCGTCGCCAGCGACTGCACCAACGCCCACTCCTCGGGCCTCGGCCCCGGCAGGCTGCGGAGCCAATTTAGCACCAGTTTCTTGATGTGGGTGCGCACCTTCGGCTCCGTCAGCACGCGGCGGAGGTCGGCAAGGTAGGCCGAGAAGGAACGGTCCCGCTGGTAGGTGAGAATCTGCCGAACCTGCGCCCGGCGGAAAAGATGCTGGTCCGTCTTGCTATCCAGCAGCAGACTGGCGGCGGTGCCGCCGGCGGCGACATGGGTGCGCGCGAAGGCATAGTCGAAGACCGACTCGTGGAAGAACCGGGCCGACCGTCCCTCTATCACCAGCACATGGTCGGACGCCATCGCTCGCGCGTCCGCGTCAAAGGCATCGAGGATATCCCGCGGTGCGCTCAGGGTCTGGTTCTCGCTCAACCAGCTGGCGAGGGTCCGGACCACGTCGAGCCAGCGCGAGGCGCGCCCCAGCCGCTGGTCCACTCGACGCTGCTTGTAGTCCCAATACCGATCCAGCAGCGCCTGCACGCTGCCCACACGGCCGTGCTCAGCGGGACCGCTTTGCAGAAAGAGGCTCAGATTCTGAGGAGTCTGAAGCAGACTGAGATCCTCCGGAGTGAGCTTGACGGGATCGACTCCCGCGCGGGTCACAGCCGCCTGGACATCCGGCAATGGCAGTGGCGCAAGCGCGATCTTCTGACAGCTCTTGTCGTCAGACATCAGCCGCATCAGGCGGTGGTCGTGGCTCGCGTCGAATTCCCGGCAGGCGAGCAGCACGCGCATCTGCGGATAGCGGCGGCTCTCGGCGAGCAATTCCTCGAAAACCGTCCAAAGGTGCTGGTTCCTACCGGACGCTAGGCTGAGCGCATCGAGCTGGTCGATAACCAGCACGCAGCGGCCCCCGTTTGCCAAGCCGGCCAGCACAATCGCGGGCGAGGTCGGGTAGCCGAGCTCGCGGCCGAGGGCATCAGCCGTGAGCACCGTGGTCTGAAGATCAAGCCGCAGCGTGAGATGCGGGATGCCTGCGGTGCCGAGTCCGTGGACGATCTGTGCGACTGTGCAGCTTTTCCCCAACCCGGCGGCGCCCACGATGACCACGTCGCGCTGGGAACCGTCGGTCAGCGCCCCGATTGCGGTTGTAGCCTCCGCCCGGACGATCGCCGCACCGTGGACCAACTCCGCCTCAACCTCTTGAGTATAGATACCATTGCGCCGCTCGATCGTCTCGCGGACCTGCGGATCGCGCTGCCAGTCCCGCTCGTGCAGGTTATGGCTGGCAAGATAGTCGCTGACCATAGCACGGTCCACCCGCGTGCCCAGCCAGCCCAGGAGGGCGTCACCTAACAGCAGGCGGACCGCGTGTGGGTCTACTGCGCTGCCGTCCGGGTGATAGAGATGGTATCGGATCCGGTGGTCGACCCGCCTCACCAGCTCCGGCTCCGTCAAGCCCACCACCCGCAGCCGCCGGAGGAGATCACGGCAAGCCGCAACACTGCCGCCAACGCGCAAGACGTATTTCTCAAACTGGTCCTTTAGTCGGTTCTGCGCTGTCATCCGCGCCTCGAAATTAGCCACATCCGGCGAAGCCGCAGCCAGGGCGCGGAGTTCCTCTAAATGGTTCGCTGTCGTCGTGGAGACAAAGCAAGCGGTGTTCGCAGGCGCTGCCGCGATCCGGTCGAACAGGTCTTGAAGGATCGAACGTCCGGTGTCGCCCACTGCCGTCAGCGTGTTTAGGCTCCATGTCAGGCTGGTGGTCTGCCTCTTCGCCGAATGGAATTCACGGCTCCCGTCGTTCAGCTCCTTGAGAAATTCAATGCCGAGTTCACCGGTTAACGGCTCTGCCGTGAGGGCCTGCGCCTCTCCCACCAGCACGTCCAGCAGGCTATCAACAGTCCATACCGCCTCGTAGCGGTTACCCAATTTGTCTGCTTCTCCTCCAGCGCGTGCCATTGTTTGGAATATGTTTTGCTAGGAGGGCAAGGTCAACGACACCTGAAGTGTCCCCTGGATCACTTGCTATCCCAATGGCGGCTAACCGATTCCGCTGGCCAATCCAGATACACTGCGGTGCCATATTTTCACCCCATGAATACCCCACGTTTAATCTCAGTATCGGCTCTCGGCTGTCTTATGGCTCTATTCACCGGCTGTGCCACAATTGTCAAAGACGACAGCCAACCCGTCGCGTTCAGCTCAGATCCGCAGGGAGCGACGGTATCAATCAACGGCACGCCACGTGGCCAGACTCCAACAACGATCATGGTCAAGCGTGCGGCCAAGAAGCAGATGATTCAGATGGAACTAGCGGGTTACGAGACCGAGATATTCCCGCTGGGCAAGTCCGTTGCGGGCATGACATTCGGGAACATAATCTTTGGCGGAGTGATCGGGGTGGGTGTGGACATTGCCACGGGTAAGGCGACCAACTACGAGGAGTCCGTGCATGTTAAGATGCGAGCCAAGCCAGGCACGAATATAGCTGAGGCTTCGGCGGCGTTAAGCAAGCCGTCCGACTCCTCGTCAAAGACCAATGCGACCCAGCAGGGCTCGGAAAATGTTCCATATACGAACTTGGCCCCGGGCGTCCGGGCTCCCGAGAAAGTTCCAGCTAGTGTCGAAGAGCGATTGTCTGCCCTTAAGCGACTTAAAGACGGCGGCCACATTTCAGAAGAGGAATACCAAGCACGCCGCAAAGCCATTTTGGATGGCATCTAGCACAACGACCGTTTGTTCCCTTACTGTTCCCTGAGATAGGTCCTGTAGCTTCGTCGGAGAGTTGTCCGCCTTTTTAGGGAATATGCTGTAGAAATCGGGCAGCAAAAATCCGTCCGATTTTGGACCCGTTTTTGAACGGAACCGCAATCGGGCGGTGAGGGTGCGAGAAAGTGCTTTAGACGGTGGTCAGCGCGGCTTGCTCGCGGGTGTGACTGAAAGGGACGGCGGGCTGATTACGCACCCGATCCGGGGCGGTTGCAGGTGTCCGGCATGGGCGCTGCACAGGCCCGGCAAGACCCTTGCCGGGGCGTTGCACCGACGGCGCCGGCGGCTGTTCGGCGGGCGGCGGGGCGATTTCCGAAAGGGCTTGTTCGATGAGTTCGGTCTCGGGGCGCTCCGGCTGTCGGCGGGCGAAGAAGTCCACGCGCCTGCGGAGGTTGGCGATCGTGGTGAGGTAGCCGATCGTGAGGAGGGCGATGCCTGCGATCTTCTTGACCTGGGGAAGGCCGGCGGCTGGGAAGTAGCAGCGAGCGACGGCGATCAAGTCCTCTTTGCCGAGGGAATCCGGGAGGGTTTTGGTGCGTGCGAGCCGGCGCTCGACCTGGTTGGAATTCCAGCCGCTCTTGCGGAAGCGTTCGCACTGCCGGGCGAAAAACTGCGGGGTGCTGATGAGGGCGATGGGCACCCCGAAATCGATCAGCGCGGTGCGCAGCCAATCCACGCGCTTGGGGGCGGTGCGCTCGGAGCGGTCGGACATGGGCCAGAGAAAATGCGCCTCATCGATCACCAGCATGAGGTGACCCGGCTGGAGCGCGTCCTGGATGCGAGCGCGCATTTCGGTAGCCTTCCGGCCGTAGGAGCACGCGGTGCCGATGCGACGGGCGATGGAGCGGTAGAGCGTTTGTTCGTCGGTGCCTGATTCCAAGCGGACGTAAACGGCGCGGCCGGGATGCTGGGCGCACCAGGTGCGGGCGGCCTCGGTCTTGCCAATGCCTTCGCGGCCTTCGATGAGGATGAAGCCACGGCTTTCGAGGGCGTAGTCCAGTTCGTCCCAAACCTGGGCAGAGAGCGCGGTGGTGACGAAACCAGCGCGGGCGGCCTCGATCTCGCGTTCACGATATTCCACCAGACACTCCCAGAGGCTGGGGAAATTCCAAAACGCGGTGGAGAGCTTCTTTGCCGCTGGGTTGACCAGGGCGTCTTTCAAGTAGGGGAGGAGGTCGTCCGCATCCAAGCAACAAACCTGTTGGAAGGCTGAGGCCGGGTAGCAATTCGGATGACAGGCACTGCGAAGATCGCGAGCAGCGTGAGATTGGGTGGCGCGATCTGAGAGGTAGTCGAGCCAACCCTCTCTGGAATGGTCCGGCAACGGCTCGCCTTTGAGTGGGAACAAATCTTTGATGCCGGAGGCGTCGATTTCGGTGCGAATCTGGATGACTTGCTCGCGATTGTAGATCTGGCCGGGCTTCATGCCGAAGCGGAGCATGGAGGGGGTGCCGATGCGGTCGGCATAGGCGGCGAGGAATTGCTCCGCGAAGGCGCTGAGGCCGCCCTCGCGCCAGGAGATTTGCTGGAGCCACCAATGGACGGCGATTTCCTCGGGATCGGTGAAGAGCTGGCAACGGGCGGCGACTTGGTTGCCGAGGATGCCGCGCTCGAAATCCGGCGACGAGGCAAAGGCGTCGGGGCGGAAGACCGCTGATTGGGGGGCTTGGCTACGCGTTGGCATCTTGGTTGCTCTCCTGGAGAAGTTGCAGGCCGGCGAGGCGGCGTTCATCGGAAACGGCTGAGTGAGGGGTGACACCGTGCGAACGCTCCAGGCGATTGATTTTGCGCTGGGTGCGGCGGGTTTGTGACTGCTGCTGTCGGATAGCCTCCTGCTGGGCGGCGATGTCGGCCTGATCCTCGGCAAACTCGGGTGAAACAATCTGACGGCGGAAGCGCTCAGGGCCGTTCTGCGGGATGTGGGGGGCTATGGTTTTATACAGGGTTCGCGCCGGGCGGTTCTGCGCCTCGACACTTGCATTGGCTGCTTGCGATTGCTCGGCAGAGGCGGTGCCGGTTGGAATCACTACTTCTGATGGGATGACATACGCTTCTCGGGGATCGTTCGTGGGCTTGATGACGATGCTGCTAAGGTCGTCCAAGTTGTAGTAGGTCTGCACTAACCGGCCAATCAGCGCGCCGGTGATTTCGTTGCGGAACCAGTGATCTACTTTGCGGTGCGTGATGAGAAT
>JAHCLN010000145.1 GCA_026125215.1 Opitutaceae bacterium | reverse complement strand
GCGTCCGCGGCCGCGGCGGAAGTCCGCCGGTCCGCACCCCGCATGCCGCTTGAAGACCCGGCTGAAATGATGGCGGTTGGCAAACCCGGTCGCCTCGGCCACCTGCTCAATCGACTCCTCGCCGAAAGCGAGCCGCCGGCAGGCCTCGCGCACGCGCCGCTCCGCGACAAAAGCCGCCGGGGTGCGGCCCGTGCGGGCCTTGAACCAGCGGATGAACGCCTCGACGCTCATCCCAGCCCGCTCCGCCAGCGCCGCATTGGTGATTTCGGCGGCAAGATTGCGTTCGATCCAACCGCAGCTGGCGCGCAGGCGTTCCGGCATGGCCTCGGGCATCACGCCGTGGCCGGCGAAGACCAGGTGCAGCAGCGCCGCGGCGACGTGACGCACCGCCACAGCCTCGCCCGCCGGCACAAGGCGGCGCAGCTCTTCCGCCACGGCGCGCAGGGCCGGACCCGCCGGGAGCGCGAACACCGCCGGTGTCGCCGGCAGCGTCAGATAAAGCGAGAAGTGCAGCCACAGGTGCTCCACCCCGCGCCGGCTCCCGCAGTCGAAGGGCACGCCGTCCGGCATCACCACCACGCGCCCGGGCCCGAGTGCATGCCGGCGCCCGCCGGATTCGACCCACGCCCCCGCGTTGAAATCATAGAACAACCGCCAGAACGGACTGCATACGCCGCGAAAGAGCCAGTGGTCGTCCAGCCGCCGCACCCCGGCCTCATGGATTTGAAATCCCTCCTGGGCCGGCACCGCCGGCAGCCGCAACCCGTCCCGGGTAAAGGGGTCCCGCCAGAGATGATGGTCAATTTTGGGCACAAGACATGCGTTCCCAGACATAGGCATTTGGCAAGTTCAATGCTATGGTGGTCAGTAATGAGCACGCCCGTGGCCGAAGCCCCCGTCCCCGTCAAACGCACCCTCCTCATCGAGGCCGACTCCAAGCAGAAGCCCCGCACCGTGGACCTGCTCAACGACTGGCAATACGTCGAAAAATCGATCCACCGCCTTTTGGCCGCCTGGGGCCGGGACATGCCCGGCTGGAACGACAAGAGCGCGATTCACCGGCATATCTGGGACCAGGCCGAATGCGTCCGCCGGTTGCGCGAACGCGTCGAGCAATTCCCGGGCGGCAAGGCCGATGCTCCCGTCAGCCGGCAGCTCGAACAGCTGGCCAACATCGTGCTGCTTGCCCCCTCGTTTGAGGACGCGCTCGACGGAATCTACGAGCTCCTGCTCAAAACCCTGGTCGGTGCCTATGGCGAATATATCGCCGGGGTGCACCCCGTGCACGATGCGCCGACCATCGCCCTGCTGCATGAGATCAACCAGATCAAAAGCCAGCAGTGGCTCTGGTATCGGGATTACCGGCGCCGGCATCAGCACCGGACCGACGCCGCCTATCGTGAAAAGGCCACCGCCCTGCTGGCGGCGGTCGGACGTTTTCGCGCCGCCCTGCCGGTCGCCCGCGGCGAGGAGGCCCGGCCCGCCGGCGTCGCCACCGGTTTCCGGCTGAGCCGCTTCAGTGCCCGCAACGAGCCGCTCAAGCCAAAGCAGCCGTTCATGGATTATGTGCGGGCGGATTTTGTCACCAACATCGAGGCGCGCCGGCTCTTCTGGGCCTACGGCTACATGCTGGAGAAAAATCTCCCCGACGATCAGCTCGCCTGGCTCTACTACGGGCATTACATGCCCTGGCAGTGGCACCATGACATTTCCCGCCATCTCTGGGACGAATCCCGTCACGGCGACTCCGGACTCTCCCGCCTGCAGGATTTCGGCATCAGCCTGGATGAGGTCGGCTTCTCCGGCTACGACCAGGGCCAGCGGGATGAGTTGTTGGCCAAGCTGGCGGCTGAGCAGGGTCTGCCGCCTGAGGAGGCCTACCGGCGGCATCGTGAGCTGCTTGCGCCTTTCAAGCTCGAGCCCATGACGCCGCAGCAGTTGTATGAGCATGTCTTCATGATCGGCATGGTCGCCGAGACCGGTCACTTCGTCGTGAAAAACGAGGGCTACGTGGACTTCAAGGAAGGCCAGGACCTGGAGTCCGCCGAGATGATGCTCTTCGACATCATCGACGAGACGGCCCATGTGCAGTATGCCCACAACTGGCTGCCACTGCTCGCGGAGCACGCCGGCGTGGACAACACGGGCTACCGCGAACGGGGCGCCAGAATTCGCGAGGAATCGCAGGCCCGGGCCAACCAAACCGCGAACGAGCTGGACCACCGCCTCCCCCGGACCCCCGGCGATCCCTGTTTCGACTTCTACCAGGATCTGCTCGCCCGCATCCGCGCCACCTATCCGCTGGCCAATGCCGCCAGTTGTCCACCGCGCTCGCCCAAGCCGATGTAAGTGCCGGCTCGCGCCGATGACGTATTTTTCAGCGCCTTCCGGCTTGCGCGGATGTTCGGCGCGGCCATTTACTGTGCGCCCATGCCCCGCATCCCGCTCGAGGACAACTTCAACGACGTCATCAACAAGACCCAGCGCGGCCTGAAGATCACCGACGAGGATCTCGCCGCCCGGGCCGGCATCAGTGCCGAGGATCTCGCCGCCGTGAAGGGCGGCAAGGTCATTCCCGCCGTCATCCGCCGTGTCGCCCGCCACCTTCGGCTTTCGCCCGACGCCCTGGAGGTGCTCGCCCAAAAGACATGGTATCCCGAGCAGCCCGTTTTCCCGCGCGGCTTCGCCATGTTCAACACCCCCTTTGAGGACATGACGGTCAACAGCTATCTGATCTGGGATGTGCGTTCCCGTCAGGCGGCGGCCTTCGACACGGGCGCGGACTGCCAGGCGATGCTCGACACCGTTCACGCCGAAGGCCTCGACCTGCGCTACATTTTTATCACCCACACCCACGACGATCACATCGCCGACTTGGCCAAGTTGTCCTCCGCCCACCCCAAAGCCGAAGTGTGGGCCAGCGAACAGGAACCGGTGGCTCATCCCGGCGCACACACGTTCAAGGAGAACGCCCACTTCCATCTCGGCGACCTGGCGATCAAGACCCTGCTCACCTGGGGCCACTCCCCGGGCATGACCAGTTTCTACGTTACCGGTCTCAGCTGGCCGCTCGCCATCGTGGCCGATTCGATTTTCTCCTGCTCGATGGGCGGCAGCCCCACGAATTTCGAGGACCAATACCGCAACAACAAGGAGAAGCTGCTCACGCTGCCGCGCGACACCGTCTTTGCCTGCGGCCACGGCCCGCTCACCACCCTCGCCCAAGAGCGGGAGCACAACCCATTTTTCGCCCGCTAACCCCTCAACCCGCAACCCACCAAACCCACACAGTTATGCCTTCGGAAAAAATCGCCTTCGTCGGAGTCGGCCGCATGGGCGGCAATATGGCCCGCCGTCTCAAGGACTGCGGTTACAAGGTCACCGCCGTCTATGATGCCTATGCGCCCGCCGCCGCCGCGCTCGCCAAGGAAATCGGTGCCAAGCACGCCAAAAATCTCGCCGCCGTCACCGCCGCGGCCGACGTCATCTTCACCGTCGTCACCGACGACGCCGCCCAGCTCGGCGTCTTCGCCGAGTCCGGCGATTCGCTCCTCGTGAAGGCCAAGGGCAAGGTCTTCGTCAACTGCGCCACCATCACGCCCAAGACCCACGTCGAAGTCGAGCGCCGCGCCAAGAAAGCCGGCGCCGTCTCCCTTGAGGGTTGCATGGCCTCGTCGATTCCCCAGGCCCGCAACGGCACGCTCTACCTCATGTGCGGCGGCGAGAAAAAGACCTTCGAACGCATCAAGCCCATTCTGGAAAAACTCAGCACCGCGCTCCGCTACGTTGGCAAGACCGGCCAAGCCGCCCAAGTGAAGGCCCTCGTCAACATGGTCATGAACATCAACACCGCCGGCCTCGCCGAAGGCCTCGGCCTTGGCCATGCCCTCGGTCTCGACCTCGACATGCTCCGCGAAGTTTTCGCGCAAACCGGGGCCAACTCCCAGGTTCTCAAAACCGACGGTGAGGACATGCAAAACCGCGCCCACGACTGCTACTTCTCCGGCGCCCATGCCGCGAAGGACAGCACCATCGCCTGGGTCCTCGGGGCCGAGGCCGGCATCAACCTGCCGCTGGCCGGCGCCACCAAGCAGCAGTTCGACAAGATGGTCGCGCTCGGCCTCGGTCACCTCGACAAGTCCGGCGTCGCCGAGCTCACCTTCAAAGGCCGCCACGCCTGAACGAATTTTCGATTTTCGATTCGGGATTTTCGATTGCCCTGCAATCGGAACCCCGGCTCCGAAAGTCGATGCCCTCCCCAATCGAAAATCCAAAATCGAGAATCGAAAATGCCCAAGATCTCCCACATCGCCAACCTCTGGTCTCTCGTCGGCATTCCTTCGCCCAAGAAGGAATGGTCGCTCGAGCGTAAAATCGCCGCCGTCGCCGAAGCCGGCTTTGACGGTATCACCACCGCCCTCACGCCCGAGCACGCCCGCCTCGCCGCCAAGCACGGCCTGAAAGACCTGCTGGGGTTCATTTCCAACAACTCCGGCAAGCCGGCCGAATACGCCAAGGCCATTCAGGCCCAGAAAGATGCCGGCGCCGTCCAGATCAACGTGCAGCTCGACGACGAGGACACCCCACCCGCCGTCGCCGCCAAGAACTGGATCGCGATGATGAAGGCCGCCGACAAGATCGGCGGTGTCGTCATGTCGCTGGAAGTGCATCGCGACACCTGCACCGAGACGCCGGAGAAGACCTACGAGATCGCCCGCCTCTACAAAAAGGCGACGGGGAAGATGATCAGAATCAACTTCGACTTCTCGCATTTCGCCGTCGTGAAGCACATCCACCCCGGCAACTACAGTTCCTATCTGCTGCGCGAGGCCGCGCTCGTGCAGAATTCCGAGCAGGCGCACTGCCGCCCCTTCAACGGCCACCACTGCCAGGTGCCCGTAACCTACAAGGGCCGGCTCACCGACGAGATCAAAAGCTACCTCGCCTTCACCGACGACCTCTTCAAACTCTGGAAGAGCGCGAAGCAGAACAAGGACAAGACGCTCTACGTCTGCCCGGAGATGGGGCCCTACCACCAGGGCGGCGCCGGCTACAACATCACCGGCCTGCCCCCGTCCTGGCCCGATGCGGCCATCCTCCGCCGCGAACTGGCCAAGTCCTGGGCGCGCGCGAAGTAACGCGCCCTAGGGTCTGTTAACACTATTGCCAATCTGAGCTAAAAGTGTAGACAGGAGGCATGGAACTGACCGAGGCACATCTGCAACGCATCCAGGACAGTTTGCCCGTGGAGCGGGGCAACGTGAGCATGGAGGTGCTGAACTTCCTGAACGCGGTGCTCTATGTGATGGAGAACGGCTGCAAGTGGCGGCGGCTGCCGGAGCGTTTCGGCAACTGGCACACGATTTACACGCGGATGAACCGGTGGAGCAAAAACGGTGTGTGGGACCGAATCTTTACCAGCCTGCAGCAGGCCGGGGTGCTGGCGGTTGAGCTGCAAGTGGTGTCGCTGGACAGCACCAGCGTGAAAGTGCATCCCGACGGCACCGGCGCGGAGAAAAAAACGGGCCGCAGGCCATCGGCAAGTCCCGGGGCGGCTGGAACACCAAGATTCATCTGGTTGCCGCGGATGATGTCCGCGCCGTCGGCTTCCGCCTTTCACCCGGTCAGCACGGGGACGGGCCCGAGGGCCGCGAGTTGATCGGCGAGCTGGGCTGCCCCGCCGATGGCTGTGCCTTGGCCATGGACATGGCCTACGAGGGCGACGAGACCCGCGGCCTAGCCAGCCTGCTTGGCTTCAAGCCGGTCGTTCCGCCCAACCCTCACCGACTCAAGCCCTGGAAGCTGGACAAGTCCCTCTATCGACAGCGCAATCACGTCGAACGACTCTTTCGCCGTCTCAAGGGCTTCCGCCGCATCTTCACTCGCTACGACAAACTTGATGTGCTTTTCCGTTCCTTCGTCACCTTTGCGCTCATCTGGCTCGCACTCCTATAGTGTTAACACGCCCTAGGCTTCTCCAAGCCGGCCCGCAGGAGCCGGCTTTTTGCTGCACCTTGCGGGCGCCAAACGCCCGCCATCCGAATCGGGTCGGTCGGAAGCGCCCACCGACACAACGACCCGGGAAGTGTAACCCAATGGGTTACACTTTTGCCGCGGCTTGGGGCGGCTAGCGCGGGAAAGGATGGCTTGGGCTTGGGTAGCCCGGCTCAGGCGTATTTCGCCTTGAGGGTGCGGCCCTGCTTGGCGCTCTGCACGGCAAGGTCGAGAATGTGGATGGGGCGGCGGGCCCACTCCGCGGTGATGACCAGCGGCTCGCCTTTGGTCAGGTGCGCGGCCACGTTGGCGTAGTATTTATCCCACTGCTCCTTGGGGTTGGGTCCCTTGGTGACCGTAGTCCGGTCGCCATCGCGCACGATGATCTCGTGCCGGTCGTATTCCCACAGGAAGGTGCCCTTGGTGCCGGTGATCTCCATCATGCCGCGCTTCGGGTTGGCGTCGATGTGCGTGATGGTGAGCGTCACCCAGACGCCGTTGCGAAACCTAACCACGGCCTGGCCCTCGTCCTCGATGGTATCCTTGCCCCACTTGCTCTGCGCGGCCCAGAAACCCTGTTTGGCAAAGCCGGTGACTTCGCTGATCTCCGAGTCCACGAGCTGCAGTGCATACTCAAGGAAGTGGACGCCCCAGTCGTAGAGGATGCCGCCGGAAATGGAACGGCTGCTCCGCCACCAGTCGCCCGGTTTGGCCCATTGGCCGGCGTGGCATTCGATGCGCACAATGTCACCGATCACCCCCGACTTCACGACCTCGAGTGCCTTCATGACCGAGCCGTCCCAGTGACGGTTGTGGAAGGTCGAGACCATGACGCCGGATTTTTTCGCCGCGGCGATCATCGCATTGCACTCCTTTGTCGTGATCGCAAAGGGCTTTTCGCACACCACGTGGCGCCCGGCCTTGAGGCACTGGAGTGCCAGCGGAGCGTGCGTATTGTGGGGAGTGATGAGAACGACGAGGTTCACGTCGGATTTCTTCAACATCTCGTCCACGCTGGCGTAGGTCTGGATGCCGGGAAATTCCTGTGCCGCCACCGCGAGGCGGGCCGCATCGGGCTCGGCCACGGCCCGGGGCGTCATGCCGGCTTTCTGCATGTCCTGCAGGTGCATCCGCCCCATGTTAAAGGCGCCGCCGTAACCGACGACGCCCACTTTGATGTCCGCCGCATTCTTGAACCGTGGTTTCATGTTGGAAATTCAGCGCGCGGCCCAGCTCATGCCGCGCAGGGTGATCTCGAGCTGCTCGGGAAAATCGGTGAATTCCCGGCACTGGTGCCCGCTCGCCGAGTAGAACACCCGGCCGGCTCCGTGCACCTTCTTCCACACAAAGGGCATCTCCACGCCGTTGGTCCATGGGGCGCTGACGCTTTGGTGCGTGGTCACGGCCAGCACCTCGTTGCGCGGATCCACGAGCATGTAATATTGCTCGCTCTTCACCTTGAAGTCGGGGATGCCGCGCGTGATGGGGTCCTCGCGGTTCACGATCCGGATGAGATACTCCTTGATGTTGTCGGGATGGCAGAGGAACTGCCCGCCGGTCATCCACTGATAGTTGATAGCGCCGCGAAAGGCATCGCACATGCCGCCGTGGAACCCGGCGATGCCGACACCGCCGATGACGGCGGCCTCCAAATTTTTCTCCTGTTCCGGCGTAAGTTTGCCGCCGGTCCAGAGCGGAATGATGAGGTCAAGCGCCTTGAGCCGGTCGGCGTCGTTGAGCACTTCCAGCGTGTCCACGACCTCGACGGCAAAACCGCGCTCCGTCAGTTTTTGGGCAAACAGGGCCGCACACTGGTCGGGCTGGTGACCGTCCCAACCGCCTTGAAAGATGAGGGCTTTTTTCGGGGATGATGGCATGAGGAAAGGAGAAACCGGGGTGAAGGAACGGGACAAGTAGGGGCCGCCTGCACCGGCGCAAAGCAATTCTGCGCTTATGTCCCGCTCGCTGGAAATACGGTTGCCGAAATCCCGGCGGACCGGCGTGCTGTCGGCAAATGTCCGCCACCGAACTCCATGATCCCTATGCCGCCCTCCGGGTGCGCACCTACCGGGATTACATGGTGGGCAGCTTTCTGGCGACCATCGGACGGCAGGCCGTCAGCATCGCCGTCTCCTGGGAAATCTACCAGTGGACGAAATCCGCCACCGCGCTCGGTCTGGTCGGGCTTGTCCTCGTGCTGCCGCTGCTGACGCTTTCGCTGCCGGCCGGTTCGCTGGCGGACCGGCTGGACCGGAAGCGCATCATCGCGTGGGGCACGGGGCTGACCGCCCTGCTCTCCGCCGCGCTCGCCCTGCTTTCGCACTTTCATGCGTCCATCCCAAACTGGGCGCCGCTGCGCTGGGCGAACGGCCTCATCCGGCAGCTCGCCGGCGTGTTTGAGCGGCACACCGATCCGGCCGCGCTTAATTTCGACCAACCGGCCCTGCCGCTGATGTATCTGCTGCTGCTCGGCATCGCCGTCGTGCGCATCTTGGCCTGGCCCGCGCGCTCCAGCATCATCCCGTTGCTTTTGCCCGCCAAGGCTCTCCCCAATGCCATAACCTGGAACATGAGCGCATTTGAGATCGCCACCGTGACGGGTCCGGCCATCGGCGGCTTCATCATCGCCTTCGGGGGATTCCAGGCCGTCTATCTTTTCGACATGGCGCTGGGCCTCGCTTTTCTGTGGCTGTTGCGGAGCGTGCGCTACCATGCCGCG
>JAHCLN010000144.1 GCA_026125215.1 Opitutaceae bacterium | reverse complement strand
GCTGCTGCCCTGGGTGGACTCGCTGGTTTACACCTACCGCGTGACGCCGCTCAACGCCGTGCTGCTCACCGAGCAGTTCGGCGTGATCGACGGCTGGGTGGCCGAGCGCCGCCGGCACGCCGCGCTCTTCCGCGAGCAGATCGCGGGCGCGCAGTTCCTGCGCCTGCCCGACTACGCGCCCGGCGTGAAACCGGTCTATCACCTGCTCACGATGAATTTCGACGGCGAGGCCGCCGGGGTCTCGCGCAACACCTTTGCCGCCGCGCTGAAGGCGGAGGGCATGCTCGCCTTCGGCTATGTGCCGTCCCCGATCCCGGACTGGGCGCGCCTGCACTGGCAGGGTTACACGGGGCCGCGCGTCTCGTGGCTCGCCGCGCTGGAAAAGGCCGGCGTGGACTACCGCGGCCTGGCGCTGCCCAACTGCCGCCACCGCGTGGCCAACTCCATCGAGACCCGGTTTGACTTCATCGACGATCGCGCGGACATGGTCACGCGCATGGCCGAGGTCATCCACAAGGTCGAAGCCAACATCGGCGCGCTGCGCGACTACGAGCGCAGCCACGGGCCAGTCGCCGCCGCCAAGCGCTGATGAAAGCGGGCTTCGGCAGCAGCGACATCACCCCGCGCCCGGGCGTCCAGCTCGCCGGCTACGGGCCGCATCGCAACCGGGCCGCGCAAACCATCACCGCTCCCCTGCACGCGCGGGTGCTGGTCCTCGCCGCCGGCCGGCGGCGGCACGTGCTGGTCAACCTGGAGCTGTGCGGCACCGACCGCGCGACGGCTGCGCGCCTGCGGGCTGCGGTTGCCCGGCGCGCCGGCTGCCGGCCCGACGACGTGTTTCTCACCGTCACGCACACGCACAGCGGTCCTGCGACCGGCGGCATGCTGGGGTGGGGCGAGCCGGATGCGCTTTATGTGGAGACCTTGCCGGCGCGCGTGGCCGAGGCGGCGGCGCGGGCCGTGGCCGCATTGACCGAGGTCGGGTGGCGCTACGCCGAGGTTCCCTGCGAGGGCATTGCGGTCAACCGCGAGACGGACCGCGGCGGCTGGGAGCCGAAGCCCGATCCGCTCGCGGTGCGGTTGCATCCGCGCTGGCGGCCGGCCCGTCCGCAGGACACCGACCCGACTTTGCGCGTGCTCGCGGCCTACGCCGACGGTCGGCTGCTCGGCGTGCTGCACCATTTTGGCTGTCATGCGGTGGTCGGCAGCGAGCAGACCTTTGATGTGCACGGGGATTTTGTCGGCCTCGCCTCGCAGGCGATCGAGCGCCTGCATCCCGGTGCGACGGCGATCTTCCTGCCCGGCGCGATTGGCGACATCAACCCGCCCGTTTGCCATCGCGGTCCGGCGGAGACGGCCCGCGCGCTGCGGGTGTTGTCGGGCAAATATGCCGCGGTCATCCGCCGCGGCCTGCGCGCTGCGCGGCCCATCGCGGTGGATGAGGTCAAGGGCCTGCGGCAGGAGGTGGAGTTTGCCCGGGTGCGGACCACCCGCCGCGAACTGCTCGCCCGGCTGGCCAAGCTGGAGGCGGAGTTCCAGGCGCCCGGGGTCACGGATGATCCGCGGAGCGGCCGTCCGCCGCTTCACACACAGGGCATGCAGCTGGTGCGCCTGCAGGGTCTGCGCGCGGTGCTGGCCGGATTCCGCGGCGGTCGTCCGCCGAAGCTCCCGGTCAACGTGCAGGGCCTGCGGATCGGCCCGGTCGCGCTGCTCGGCGTGGGGTTGGAGGTCTTTCACAGCCTGCAGGCGCTGGCGTTGCGCGGCAGCCCGCAACCGCACCCGTGGTTGGTGAGCCTGTGCGGCGGGCTGGGCTACGCGCCCGACCGGCGGGCCTGCGAGAAGGTCGGTTACACGGATGACTTGGTGCCGGCTATTTTGGGGGAATTGCCCTACCGGGCGATCTACCGGGAACTGCCGGTTGCCTTGCAAAGGCTCGCGCGCCGGTTGGGCTGACACCCGTCGGTAGGTATGAACGGATCAAGCGGGCAGGTCCGTTCGGTTTGCCGGTTTCTGCGGATTATAACCCATGCTCATGCCGATGATGGAGAAGCCTTTGGCCCCCGGATTTGGTTATGGCACTTTGCGCCGATATTCTGCCTTGCATGTGGCCCGGGCGCTTGCACAAATCCCGCGCAATGAAAGTGTCCGCCGTGGTAAACCCCCAAGGCCGGCGAGGACTCAATGTCCGCCGCCGGGCGGGTTTTACGTTGGTGGAGATCATGGTGGTTGTGGTGATCATCAGCTTGGTGGCGGCCTTCGGCATCCCGACCATCACCCGGATCCAGATCAAGGCCCGCACCGCCGCGGTGGTGAACGACCTGCGGGTGTTTGCCGCGGTTTTCCAGACCTACTCGCATGCCAACGGCGTCTGGCCTGAAGAAACGGCCGCTGGGGTCATCCCCCCAGAGCTGAACGACCAGCTGCACAACGGCCCCTGGGCCAAGCCCACGCCGCTCGGCGGGCTCTACAACTGGGAGAACGACCAGTTGCATCAGGGCGGCTTCCGCCCGCGCGCCGCCATCACCATCACTCTCACCGGCGACGCCGGCACCGGCTTCTCCCTCACCCAGCTGCGGAACATCGACGAGGCCATTGATGACGGCGACCTCGCGACCGGCATGTTCCGCCTCGGGGCCAACAACGCCCCGCTTTTCGTGATCGAACCCTGATGGCCGCCCCGATCTACAGTCTCACGCTTCACCACCTCTCGCCCGATGCGAAAGAGGCCAGTGCGGCGCTGGCCGACCTGGAGGTTTCGCGCGTCACGCCCGAAAAGCTGCGGACCATGCTCACGTCCCTCGCGGAAGTCGCGGCCAAGCACCGCACCGATTTTTCCGTCACCCCCGAGATCCGCATCAAGACCGACCGCAGCGAACTGCTCGTGCGTGCACGGGACGGCGGCCTCACCCTCGTGAGCTGGGACAAGAAAGTCGGCGGCCAGAACCTCACGGTGGCCGACATCCTCGCGCAGCTCGATCAGGCCGCGACGTCGGACGCCCCGGCGGGCCGGCCCGAACAGGCCGCGGGCCGCGCGGTGGGCGGCGGCAAGGGACTTTCCCCCCGCAGCAAGATCGTCCTGCTGGTCGTCGCCGTGGTGGGCATCAACGCCTTCACCGTCTGGAATCTCCTCAAGCCCGAGCCCGGCTTCGTGCCGCCGCACCAGCTTCTGCCCACCGACGAAGCCCGCGAGCTACTGATGCGTGCCGCCGGCGAATACGAGACCGGTTCCACGGCCGGCGACCGCCGGCTCATCATCCAGGCCGACGGCAGCCTCATCCTTTCCACCTACGGCCCGCGCCGCACCATCGTCGAGCAGCTCAACCGCTCCGCCAAGGGCGCCGACATCTCGGGGCAGGTGGTGCTCGTCACCAGCGATCCCTCCGTCCTCGAGATCCGGGACCGCGACACGGTGGTGCTCTACGGCAACGTTTACAAACGCCGTTCCTCCTGACCGGCCATGGCGCGACGTCGGGCGGCAATTCCGCGGCGACCGGATGACGAACTGCGCCGCCGCATGTGCACCCGCAAGCGCCGTTACCGCTCGCAGGGCGACGCCCTCGACGCCGCTTTGCTTGCCGGCGTTGAACGCCAACGCAGCGCCTACCGCTGCCCCCTGTGCGGCCACTGGCACCTGACCGGTAACTGATTGCCCTGCGCCGCGACCGCCGCCCATAAATTTTTGCGACGATGAAATCCTTCCCCCAAAACTTCGTGTGGGGCGCCGCCACGGCCGCCCACCAGATCGAGGGTGCCTGGCAGACCGACGGCCGCGGGCCCTGCATCTGGGACGCCTTCACCCACATCCCCGGCAAGTCACACGGCAACCAGACCGCGGACGTCACCTGCGACCACTACCACCGCGTGGAGGAGGATGTCGCGCTGATGAAGGCGATGGGGCTCAAAGCCTACCGCTTCTCGCTGTCGTGGAGCCGCCTCATGCCGCAGGGCCGCGGTGCGGTCAACGAGGCCGGCGTTGCCTTCTACAACCGGCTCATCGATGCGCTCGTGGCCAACGGCATCACGCCTTGGGTCACCCTCTACCACTGGGACCTGCCGCTCGCACTCCAGCTTGAGCTCGACGGCCTCCTCCACCCGGAGATTGCCGAGCACTTCGCCCGCTACGCCTGGCTGTGCTTCGCACGCTTCGGCGACCGCGTGAAGCACTGGATCACCTTCAACGAGCCCTGGTGCAGCGCCGTGCTCGGCCACGGCATCGGCTACTTCGCGCCCGGCCGCGTGAGCCAGACCGAGCCCTACCTCGTGGCGCACAATCTCCTGCGCTCGCACGGCAGGATCGTGGAGGTTTACCGCACAAAATTCCAGGCGGCGCAGCGCGGCGTCATCGGCATCACCAACAACTGCGACTGGCGTGAACCGAAGACGGATTCGCCCGCCGACCGCGCCGCCGCCGAGCGCGGGCTCGAGTTCTTCCTCGGCTGGTTCGCCGATCCCATCTACCGCGGCGACTATCCCGAGGTCATGCGCGCTCGGGTGGGGGACCGGCTGCCGCGCTTCAGCGACGCCGACCGGGCGCAGCTCCTCGGCTCCAGCGATTTCTTCGGACTGAATTTTTACGGCGGCATGTATGCCGCCGAGCCGCCCGCCGGCCGCGCCGTCACGACGACCGTGCCGACCGGCAACGGCGGCATGGCCGCCGACCAGCAGGTCGAGCTGTCCGACGACCCCGCATGGGAAAAGACCGACATGGACTGGAACGTCGTGCCCGATTTCTGCCGCAAGATGCTCGGCTGGATCGACCGCCGCTACGGCCGGCCGCCCATCTACATCACCGAGAACGGCTGCGCGCTCCCCGGCGAGGACGATGTGGCCGTGGCGGTCAACGACACGCACCGCATCGATTTCATCCGCCGCTACCTCGCCGCCTGCCACGCCGCCATCCACGAGGACGGCGTGGACCTGCGCGGCTACATCGTGTGGACGCTGATGGACAACTTCGAGTGGGCGCTCGGCTACAGCAAACGCTTCGGCCTGCACCACGTGGATTTCGCCACCGGCCGGCGCACCCCGAAAGCCTCCGCCCGCTGGTATGCTGAAGTCATGCGGCGCAACGGGCTGGAGTAAGCCGGGTGCGCTGTCCGGTGATTGATCGCTTCCGGAAACGGATTACAGATCCTCCGGCGCCAAACCGGTGTGCCGGGCGATGCGCGAAAGCATCTTCGGCCCGATTTCCTCACCGTCGTGAAAGGCGAATACGAAGTCGGGCCGGCCGTCACGCTCCAGAATCCGGTGCGAACCGGATTGGCGTTTGATTCGCCAGCCGATCTTGAGCAGGGCGGCCAGGACGTGCTTCGTCTTGTGCGCGCCTCATGTGCTCATACCGCCACCGAGAACACCTGATCGAGCTGCGGCGTGGCCTCGCCGTGTTCAACTTTGTCGGCGAGGATGCGAAGCACCAGGGCTTCAACCCTGGCGACCGCTTCCTGACGGGATGAACCATAGGCCATGGCGCCGGGAATCACGGCTACCTCGGCGATCCATCTACCGTCATCTTCCTGTTCGACCTCTACACGCATGCCTGAATTCTTGGTCAGACCGATAGGATTGGCAAGGCGACATTGCCCGGTCGCCGACCCGCCTTTCCGCCCGCCCGGCGGCATGCCTGTCACTTCAGCCGCACGAGCCGGCCTTTTCGCCGGATCAGGTTTTTGTAGTCCCACTGGATTTCCTTCGCCTGCCGCAGCCCGCGCCGCAGGCGCGGCCGGTCGATTTCCCCGACCGTGCTGAAGAAAGCGGAGGCATCCTTGAATTTCTTACCCACCACCTCCGGCCGGTCGGCGCCGAAGTCCGCCCCGCTCCAGAACATCAGCCGGATGCCCGGTTTCTGCCGGCTGTAGCCGACGGTGGGATTTCCGTCCAGAAACCACACCGGGTGTGCGTGCCACACCTTGCTTTCGGCTTGCGGCAGACTTTTCGCAATTTCCGCGGCGAGCAGGTCGCACACCTCCCGGTGCGCCGGTTCCTGGGCGGCATTATATTTCAGAATCTCGGGGTGCATGTGGATTCTCCTGTGGGTCCAAAGTGGATTTCAGGCGGCGGGCCGGTGACAATCGAAAAGCAAGGTCAGGCCGGACTAGGCGTGGCACGGGCGTCCCACCCGTGGACCGGACGGATATCTTAACTCGAACCGCTTCCGATGGTCGTCCTTGAGCAGGGATACCAGTTGTTCGCAGGCGCACATTAGGACTCGGGGTCGAACATGATCTCGCGAACCTCCTGCGCGCAGCGGCAGGCAGCCGCGATCCTAGCCGCCCAGACCAGGGCCTCTTCGCGCGTGGCGACCTCGATGATGGAAAACCCGCCGATGACGGCCTTGGTCTCCGGCACGGGCCCGGCCGTGATGCTTCCGTCCACCGCCACGATGGCCGATTGCTGGCGCTCGATCCCGCCGCCGAAGATCCAGATTCCCGCGGCCTTGGCCTCCCGCACCACCTTGTGCGCCGCCTCGCCCACGGCCGGCCAATCGCCGGCCGGAATGTGGTCCATCGAACCGTCATCAAATGAAATCAGGTAGCGGGGCATGGCATGGCTCCTTGGTTCAGATCGTTTGTCAGCAGTCAGACATGACAGGGCGCAGCCCTGCCGTTGTCTGTGATGCTCTGGATCGGCCAACTTCTTGTTTTGTCATGGGTCACTTGCGCTTGAGGCGAAAAGTCAGCTCGCGGACTCGGCCAAGCGAACCTTTTTCGAAACCCTCACTCTTGTCGGAATTCTCAAAGCCGGGAGCGGAAACAACGAGGCGCCGCAAATAGCCTCCGACAAATGCGTCGCTTCCCGAAATCCAAACAGACTGCTTCGGAACCTCCACGCGACAGACTCCTGAAGCGTCGGTAAAAAAGGGTCCATACGACAACGGCTTCGTCCCGGGATTGGCGGGGTCGCACTCAATGGAAATCTTCGCGCCTTCAACCGGGCGTCCCGTGTCTTCCGCAACAACAGTGCAGGTTATGCTGAGCTCACTAAACGACTGGACACTGCCAAGCACGCAACCGCCGACGAGCACAGCAACCAATCCAGAGACGACAAGGTGGGCGATCTTCATCTTTCTTCTGCCTATTGATTCAGATCAGCCACGCGGGCCAAGCGAGGACGGAGTTTCGGAAGCTGGTGAATCGTCCGAAACCGGACGGCTACCCGCGTTGCGCTGTGGCGACTACTGGTTCGGCCCTCCGGGGTTAAGGCTTTCGTCTGCCCACATGCAGATCGCGCGGTAGATACAGAGTGAACCAACAAAAATCGGTGACATGAAATAAAGCTCCTTAAGCGTGGTAAGGGCCGGCTCCCGCCAATTCAGTGGTGACTCATTTGCACCCAGTGAGCACGTGGCTGCTATAAATAAGATAACAGACGTGAATTTCATGCGGTTGGATAGATTAAGCAGCGTTTTCATGAGAAATGCGACGATCTCAATGTTTACGCAATGTTAGTCTGTGGCGCGCGCAAGCGAACGAATGGCGGGCTATATGCGGTGGCCTTCGCGGCGAAGCCATATCCTGCAATCCGCACTCAAGTGCGCCAGTCGATCAGGCGCAGTATCGGGATGCGGGCGAATTCCCGCGTGTTGTTGGTCACCAAAGTCAGGCAGGCATTCAGCGCCTGGCCGGCAATCAAAAGATCATAAGGTCCGATCTTCTGGCCGGCGATTTCCAGTTCATGGCGCACGCGCGCCGCGGCCTCAGCCGCCGCCGCGTCGAATGGCAGGACGGCGATGACGGCAAACAGTCGTTCGATTTTCTTTCTCTCCCGGTCCGGCTGGCTGCAACGGCGGACGCCGGTTGCCAGCTCAAAGGCCGTGACCGATGAAATCGCACAGTCCGCCGGACTGATCGCTTCCAGTCGTGCACACACCTGGGGGTGCCCTTTGAGCACATCCACGCAGACGTTGGTATCAAGCAGATGGCTCATGCGCCCAAGTCCACAGGCGGCGGGAGGTCGCCCTGCGGTGGCCGGACAAAGGCATCATCCTCGATGCGGATCGAGCGGAAGAAGTTGCGCGGCCAGCGTGCCCGCACCAGAGGCTCGAGGATGATCTTGTCCCCATCCCGGTGAATGGCGGCCTCTTTGCCCGGAAGGCGAAACGCGCGGGGCAGGCGGACGGCCTGGGAGCTGCCGTTCTTGAACAATTTGGCGGTGACGGGCATGTATATACAGTAGATATTTAAACCTTGTTGGCAAGTGCCAACTCCCGGGCCGGGCGGCGGACTTTGTGCTCTTGGTGGTTAAACCGTATTTGCCTTTCCGTCGAGGCGCGGCTCGGCTCCGCGGCTTCCATGAACGTCGCCCCGCGTCTGCTGACCAACCTCTGCTACCTCGCGATGATGAGCCTCGCCATCGGGCTCAATCTGCTGCCGGTTTTTCTCACGACGCTGAGCGCGCGCTACGGCGGCGCGGCCGGGCTCACGCAGGAGCAGCTCGGCCGGCTGGGGGCGATCTCCTTCGCGGGGCTGGTCGTGGGCATCCTCGTGACGGGTCCGCTCGCCGACCGCTGGGGGGCGAAGCCTTTCGTGCAGCTGGGCAACGCGCTCATCGCGGTGGGCCTCGTCGCGGCGGCGTTCGCGCCCAACTATGCGATGCTCGGCGGGGCGTTGTTTCTTTTCGGCTTCGGCGCGGGCGTGCTCGACATGGTGCTGAGCCCGGTGGTGGCGGCGCTGAACCCGGAACGGCGCGCGGCGGCGATGAACTGGCTGCACTCCTTCTACTGTCTCGGCGCCGGGGTGACGATCGCCGCGGGGACGCTTGCGCTGCGGCTCGGCTTCGGCTGGCGCGAGGCCTGCCTCGTGCTGCTGCCGCTG
>JAHCLN010000143.1 GCA_026125215.1 Opitutaceae bacterium | reverse complement strand
CCGCCAAGCGCAGCTCCGTCGCAACCCGCCAAGCGCCCAGGGCCGCCAACAGCAGCATGCCGCCCAAAGCGGCGAAGAATCGCGGATGCCGGCGCAACAGGATCGGGTTCATGGCTCAGAGCGGCGTCGCGGACTCCAGCCGTAAGACGAATTCAAAGCGCAGGAGGCCCGGCTGGCTGGCATCGAAGCGCTCCTCTTCCACCGCCGCGACAAACCGGCTGTTTCGAAACAGCTCCAACAGCTGCCGCGCCCGGGCGTTGGTTTCCGGACCGGCTTTCACCAGCGGATGCCGCACATCCAGCAGAAGACCGCTCAAAGCCAGGCGACGGGGCGCGGTTGGATCCGTTTCCCCCGGGGCCGGCGGCAGCGCCTGCAGGCGGTCGAGCCAGGCATCCTCCACCTGCTGCAGCGCGTTCTGCAGATCCGCCATAAATTCAGCCCAGCCGGAGCGCGCGTCCACCAGCCTTTGCAGCCGCGTCAATTCTTCGCCGAGCCGGCCGATTTCACCCGCCGTGGCCTCGTTTGCCGCCCGCTGCGCCCGCAGCGGAACCAAGGCCGCCTCGAGACGTTGGAGCTCAAGGTTCGCGCTGCGCTCGCGTGCCCGGGCCTGCCAATAAGGCGGCACCACGGCAAGCACGAGCGCCGCCGCACCCGCCAGCCACCACCCTTGCGCACGGCGAAAGGTCACGGCGGCATTCCATGCGGGCGGCAGGAGGTTCAGCGCGCCGTCCTCCGGCATGCCGGCCAGCCCCGCGGGCACCGCCAGATGGACGCCGTGCAGCTGGACAGCGGTTTTCGCGGCATCCGTCGGCTGCAATCCCTGCAACACCGGAAAGGCGCCGGCCGGCACGCCGAGCTTGTCGGCCAGCACATCCGCCAACCCGGGAATCTGCGACCCGCCTCCCGTCAAAAATACCTGCGCCGGACGCTGCGCGCCGGTTTGCTGGGCATAGGCGGCCACCGCGCGGTTCAGCTCGAGCGCCAGGCGGTGCTTGAAGTTGGTGCCCGCGCGTTGCACCGCGTCATGCAGCGGCGAATCCGCCGCCGGCGCCGCGGCATCCTGCATGATCCGCAGTTTCACCGCCTCGGCTTCGGCGAAGGTGAGTTTTTGCTCGTCTGCAATCGCCCGGGGCACGCTGTCGCCGCCCAACGCGAGCGTGCGCAGATGGAATTTTTCCCCGTCAACAAAAAGCAGCTGCGTGGAGCGCGCGCCGATGTCCGCGACCATGACACCGTCCGCGGTCGCCGGCGCGGAGCGCCGCCACGCTGCGTGCAGGGCCAAACCCGCCGGCCAGGCCCGCCCGGGCCGGAAGCCCGCGGCCTCCACCGCCCGGCAGAGCGCGGTCATCTCCTCCGCTTTCACCGCTGCCAGCATGAACTCAAAATCGTTGCCGTCGTCCGCCACTTCCTGCCAGTCCCACACAACCTCCTCCGGAGCATAAGGGATATGCTGGCTCGCCTCGAAGCGGATCACCTGCTCCCGCCGGCTGCGGTCCACGGCCGGGCTCTGCGCAAAGCGCACCAAGGCCAGGTGTGGCGGCACGGCCATGACGCATTCCCCGCCCAGCTTTTCCCGGCGGCCGAGCGCGGCCAGACTCCGGCCGGTGACAGCCGCCCAGTCGCCCGGCTCATCGGGATCAGCCCCGTGCCGCTCCGTGACAAAACGTTCCAGGACGGGCCGGGATTCCCCGCTCCATGCGAACACCGCCACGGAGACGTGACTGGCTCCGCAATCGAGCACGACGATGCGCGAAGGGCGACGCATGGGCACGCCGCAAGGCCATTTCACTTGCGCCGGTCCCGCAAGTGCAAACGCGGTCCGCCGCCGCTCAGCCGCCGAACCGCAGCCAGCCCCACTGGGCCAGGTGCAGCACCCCGCACGTGGCCAGCGCCGCCGCCACGTCATCCGCCACCACGCCCCAGCCCGCCGGCAGTTCCTGCAGGCGGCGGATGCCCAGCGGCTTCATGATGTCAAAAAAACGAAACAGCGCGAAACCCGCCAAAAACACCGCCCACGCCGGCGCCGGTCCCACCAGCAGCGGCCAGCCCAGGAAACAGAGCGGCATCGCCACAAATTCATCAAGGATCACCTCGCCCGGATCGCGCCGGCCCAGCCGGAACTCCGCCTCACCGCAGATTGCCACCGCCACGTAGCATCCGATGGCGCCCAGCAGCAGCGTGGCCACCCAGCCCAGCGGATAAAACACCACGGTGAAATAGAGCAGCCCCGCCAGCGATCCCCAGGTGCCCGGCGCGCGAAATCTCCGGCCCAGCGGCCCGAGCGTGGCGCAGCCGAGCACGGTGGCGGTGGGCAGAAATCGCGGCCAAGCCGGTTGCGACAGACGCATCGCTCAATCCTTCACCACGTGGCCGTGCTTGCGGAAATAACTCCAGCCCGACGTCATCGTCAGCACGACCGAGAGCACGAAGAAGGTCAGGCCGATCCAGTAAACCCAGGTCACCTGCCAGCGCGCTTCGCCGGCAAACAGGCTGCCGAAATCATTCGCCAGCATCTTCGTGCCCAGCAGCCAGCCGATGGCGTTGAGCTGCAGGAAGGTCTTGAACTTCCCGCCCGCGTCGGCCTCCACCACCACGCCCTTGCTCGCCGCCACCATCCGCAGGCCCGAGATCATGAATTCGCGGCCGATCACACACAGCACGAGGAGCATCGCGGTCGTGCGGTAGCCCTGGAAGTAGCCGCCGTTGACCAGCGCCACCATCAGGCCCACGACCATCACCTTGTCGATCACCGCGTCCATGAACCGGCCGAAGGTCGAGACCTGCCCGCTCTCCCGCGCCAGCTTGCCGTCGAGCCAGTCCGAAAGCGCCGCCGCGATGTAGAGCCAGAACGCGATCGTCGCCGCCCACGGAAAGTCCGCATACATCAGCGCCACGATCGCAAACATCGCGGGCAGCCGGGACAGCGTCAGAATGTTGGGGAGATTGAAGCGCACGGTTCAGCGCGCTAAAACACAGTCCGTCAGACCAAAGGCAACATCAGAGACGACGCCGCGCCAAATCGAGGGCGCAACCCGCCAAAGGGGTGCCGGGTTTCGCATTGGGCTCTGTTCCGCTCCAACGGGCACTTGACAGCACCGGCGGTCCGCCGCTGAAGATTTCGGGCGAGGAACCGCACAGCCATGCGCATCGCCGCGGCCATATGCCGAAACTTGCCCCATCATGCGGCAATGCCGCGACGGACCGGTTTTGGCCTTGCCGACACCGTATGAGAAGCTCCCGCAAGGCCGAGGTCTGCGTGAAACTCAGCGGCCGGCTGGGCAACCAGATGTTCCAGTATGCGACCGGCTTGGCACTGGCATGGCAGCTCGGAGCATCACTGACCCTCGATGGCCCGCCGGCGGATGCCGCCCCGAAGGAACGCATCCGGATCGTTGGCAGTTTCGGTTTGAGCGAACACTGCTACCACTCCGGCACCAGTCTTGCGGAAAACCTCGCCCGCCTGCTGGCCCGCACGTGCGGCGTGTTGCGGCCGCCGTTATGGAAGCGCGGGCTGCCGATCGTCCATGAGACCGGTCTGACCTTCGACGACCGCATCTTCGCCGCCGACTCCGGCTGTCACCTGATGGGACGCTGGCAGTCGCCGCGCTATTTTGGGAATATCGAGGCCGAGCTGCGCCGGGTCTTCGCCCTAGGGCGTTGGTCCGGACCGGCCGTGCAGGCCGATGAGATCCGCATCCGCGGAGAACCCCGGCCCGTGGCCGTGCATGTGCGCCGGGGTGACTACGCCACCAATGCCCGCACACGCCGCCGCTTCGGTCTCTGTCGGCGGCCCTATTATGACGCCGCCCGCCGCTACCTCGAAAACACCGTCCGTCCGTCGCATTATTTTGTGTTCTCCGATGATCCCCAGGCGGCACGCTCCGAACTGGCCGGCTGGCGCAACACCACCTTCATCGCCGGTCATGGCGCCGAGGAGGACCTGTGGCTGATGCACCAATGCCGGCAGGCGATCATATCAAACAGCACCTTTGCCTGGTGGGGCGGCTGGCTGATCCCGCCTGCGGCCGACAAGACCATCGTGGCCCCGCGGCAATGGTTCAGCGAAGCCATGCAGCGGCGCAAACCCACCCACGACCTCTACGCCGACGGCTGGGTGAGGCTTTGAACACGACGGATAGCCCCGGCCAATGCCGACGCCAAGCATGGCGGCCCATGGAACCGGCTCGCCATAAGAAAAAGACATTCGCCAGCCGGCCGGCAGTTTGCTTCACTGTCCCCGTCCCATGCGCCACTGCATTTATCCCGGCACCTTCGACCCCATCACCCACGGCCACCTCGACGTGCTCGGCCGCGCGGCCAAGCTCTTTGACCGCGTGACCGTCGCCATCGCGGACAACCCCGGCAAGGCCCCCCTCTTCACGGTCGAGCAGCGGCTCGCCATGGTCCGGCCCAATGTCACGCAGTTCGGCAACGTCACGGTCACCAGCTTCAACGGTCTGCTGGTCGATTTCGCGGTCGCGCAAAAGGCGCAGGCCATCATCCGCGGGCTGCGCGCCCTCTCCGACTTCGAGTTCGAGTTCAACATGGCGCTGATGAACCGGCACCTGCAGCCGGAGCTGGAGACGATCTTCGTGATGCCCAACGAGCAGTTCAGCTACACGAGCTCCACGCTCGTCAAGCAGGTCGCCAAGTATGGCGGCGACATCTCGCACTTCGTGCCCGCCAACGTCGCCGCCGCCCTGCGCGCCGCCCAGCGCGGCTGAAAAGCCGGACTGGCCGCAGCGATAATTTGTTGTCACCCGGTTGCCGTCCGCGCCGTCTTGCATTGGATGCGGCCGGGGCTCCGCCGCTTCCGTTTCACCCTTTCTTCTTCCGATCCATGTCCAAATCCAGCCGTTCCCGCGGCCTCCTTTCACTCCTCCTGCTCATCGTCGTGGCCGCCGGCGCCTGGTATAACTACCAGCGCGACCGCGCGCCCAAGCCTGTCTTCACCACGGCCACCGTGAGCCGCGGCACGATCTCGCAGGTCGTCACCGCCACCGGCACGCTGCAGCCCGTGACCTCCGTCGAGGTCGGCAGCCAGATCTCCGGCCTTGTGACCGAGGTGCTGGCCGACTACAATTCGCCGGTGAAGACCGGCCAGCTCATCGCCCGGATCGACGCGTCCAGCTATGAGCAGCGGCTCCGGCAGGCCGAGGCCGACCTCGCCTCGGCGCAGGCCAACCACGCACTGGTGCGGCTCAACACCGAGCGCACCCGCGCGCTGCGCCAAAACAATCTCGTTTCCCAGCAGGAACTCGACCAGGCCAACGCCCAGCTCGCCCAGGCCGACGCCAACCTGCTCACCCGCGAGGCCGCCGTGGAAAACGCCCGGGTGGACCTCGCCCGCTGCTCCATCTTCTCGCCGATCGACGGCATCGTGATCGACCGCCAGGTGGACGTGGGCAAGACCGTCGCCGCCAGCTTCAACGCGCCCGTGCTCTTCATCATCGCGAACGATCTCGCCAACATGCAGATCAACGCCGCCATCTCCGAAGCCGACATCGGCAGCGTCGAGGCCGGCATGGCCGTGAATTTCACCGTGGATGCTTTTCCCGGCCGTATGTTCCGCGGCCGCGTGCAGCAGATCCGCAACTCGCCCAAGATTGAGCAGAACGTGGTAACCTACCAGACCATCATCGCCGTGCGCAACGAGGACCTCCGCCTCAAGCCCGGCATGACGGCCAACGTCTCCATCGTCATCGCCCAGCGCGAGAATGCGGTGCGCGTCCCGAATGCCGCGCTGCGCGCCCGCATCCCGGAATCGCTCCTCCCGCCGCCGCCCGCGCCCGTCGCGGGCACGGCCTCCCCCGCTCCGGCCGCGCCCGTGCCCGCCACCCGCGAACAGATGATGGCCCTCATGCGCGAGGCCGGCTTCACCCCCGGCTCCGGTCCGCCTTCGCCGGAAGTGCGCGAGCGCATGGCCCAGCTCGCCAAGGAACGCGGTCTCGAACTGCCCGCGATGGGCGGCGGCCGCCGCGCCGAGCGCAGCGGCGAAGCGCCGGCCGTCACCACCCGCACGGTTTACAAGTTCGGCGGCACCCCGGAAAAACCCGTGCTCACCGCCGTCAGCGTCAAGCTCGGCATCACCGACGGCAGCAACACCGAGGTCATCGAGGGGCTGGCGGAAGGCGACGTGCTGGTCGCGAGCGTCATCATCCCCGGCTCAAGCGGCACCTCGCCCGCTCCCGGTGCGGCCAGTCCCTTCGGCAGTCCCCGCCGTTTCTGAGGAATCATCCGTGATGAGCGCCGTCGTCCACCTGCAGGACATCCACAAGACCTACGATTCCGGCGAGGTGAAGGTTCACGCCGTGCGCGGCATCTCGCTGGAGATCCACCGCGGCGAATTCATCGCCATCATGGGCGCCAGCGGCTCGGGCAAGTCCACGCTGATGAACCTCATCGGCTGTCTCGACCGGCCCACCCGCGGCTCCTACCTGCTCGACGGCATCGATGTCTCCGCCCTGGCCCGCGACGAACTGGCCGACATCCGCAACCAGAAGCTCGGTTTTGTCTTCCAGGGCTTCAACCTGCTCAGCCGCACCACCGCGTTGGAGAACGTCGAGCTGCCCATGCTCTACGGTCCCCGCCGCATTGCGGGCCGCGAAATGCGCGCCCGCGCGCTGGCCTGTCTTGAGACCGTCGGCCTGGCCAACCGCGCCGATCATTTCCCCAGCCAGCTCTCCGGCGGCCAGCAGCAGCGCGTGGCCATCGCCCGCGCCCTCGCCAACCGGCCCAGCGTCCTGCTCGCCGACGAGCCCACCGGCAACCTCGACAGCAAAACCTCGGTCGAGGTGATGGGGGTCTTCCAGCGGCTCAATGACGAGGGCATGACCATCATCATGGTCACCCATGAGCTCGACATCGCCCGCTACTGCCGGCGCAACCTCATCGTGCGCGACGGCCGCGTCGTGCGCGACGAACCGGTGGCCGACCGGCTTGTCGCGGCCGTCGAGATGCAGCGACTGCTCGCCGCCGAGGCGTCGGCCAAACTCACCGAGGCCGTCTGACCCCCATGCGCATCGCGTCCACGCTCACGATTTCGTTCCGCGCGCTCCGGCGCAACATCCTGCGCTCCTCGCTCACGGCGCTGGGCATCATCATCGGCGTCGGCGCGGTCATCGCCATGGTCAGCATCGGCAACGGCGCGAAGGCCCAGGTCGAGGCCCAGATCGCCAGCCTCGGCCAGAACATCATTTCCGTGTTTCCCGGCACCGCCACCACCGGCGGTCTCCGCGGCGGCTGGGGCTCGGCCAGCTCGCTCACCCCCGAGGATGCCCAGGCCATCCTCGACGAGATTCCCGGCGTGGTGGCCGTGAGCCCCGAGCTCCGCGACCGCGCTCAGGTGCAGGCCAACGGTCTCAACTGGAACACCCAGATTCTCGGCGAAGGCCTCGACTATCTCGCCATCCGCACCTGGCCGCTCCGCGAGGGCAACATGTTCGGCGAGCACGACCTGCGCAGCTTCGCCAAGGTCGCCGTCATCGGCAAGACCGTGGCCGACCAGCTCTTCCCCGACGACGATCCCATCGGCAAGGACATCCGCATCCGCAACATTCCCTTCCGGGTGCTCGGCGTGCTGGAATCCAAAGGCTTCAACTTTTTCGGCCAGGATCAGGACGACACCGTCATTATCCCCTACACCAGCCACCTGCGCCGTGTCACCCGCCGCACCAATCTCAACTCCATCCTCATCCAGGCCGTCTCCCCCGAGATGATGCCCGTCATCCAGCAACAGGTGACCGACCTGCTGCAGCAGCGCCGTCAGGGCCGCGAGCCGGATTTCACCGTGCGCAACCAAATCGAGCTCGCCGAGGCCGCCACGGCCACCACCCGCACGATGACGATGCTGCTCGGCGCGATCGCGGGCGTCTCGCTCATCGTCGGCGGCATCGGCATCATGAACATCATGCTCGTCAGCGTGACCGAGCGCACCCGCGAGATCGGCATCCGGCTCGCCGTCGGCGCGCACGGCCGCGAGATCATGCTCCAGTTTCTCACCGAGGCCATCGTGCTCAGCGCCTTGGGCGGCACGCTCGGCATCCTGCTGGGCATCGGCGCCTCACAGCTCATGGCGCACCTGAACGGCTGGGCAACCCTTGTCTCCACCGACGCCATCCTGATCGCCTTTGTCTTCAGTGCGGCGGTCGGTGTCTTCTTCGGTTTCTACCCCGCGCGCAAAGCCGCCCGGCTCGACCCGATCGACGCGCTGCGCTACGAGTAGCCGGCACCTTTTGCTCGACCGGCGGTCGGACTTGGGCTGAATCCCCTCCCCATGCGACCATTCCTCTTTCTGCTCGCAGCCCTGGCCTTGAGCGGCCCGGCCACCGCCGCCTCGTTTGAACAGGCCCTGTCCCTGTATCAGGAGAAACGCTATCCCGACGCCCGGGTCGCCTTCAGCCGTTTGGCGGCAAACGAGCCGCAGGATGCCCGGCACCGGTTCTATCTCGGCAACATCGCCATGCGGCGCAGCGACACCGACGACGCCATCCACCATTACGAGAAGGCCGTCGAACTCGATCCGACCAACGCCAGCTATCACCTTGAGCTGGGCGGAGCCTATGGCGCCGCCGCCAGCAAGGCTTCCCTCATGGGCAAGATCGGCTGGGCCCGCAAATGCCGCGTGGCCCTGGAGCGGGCCGTCGAACTCGATCCCGACAACCTGGATGCCCGGAACGGCCTCATCACGTTTTACCGGCAGGCGCCGGGCATCGTCGGCGGCGGCATCGGCAAGGCCTACGCCCAGGCCGAGGAAATCCGCAAGCGCGATTTCCGCCGGGGCTCGCTCATCCTCGGCCAACTCTACGCCGGCGAA
>JAHCLN010000142.1 GCA_026125215.1 Opitutaceae bacterium | reverse complement strand
GTTCGGGGTGCGCTCGCCGGCCAGATAGGGCAGCAACACCAGACCGCCCGCACCGACTGGTGCCCCGGCGACTGCAGCCTCCAGCGCCGCGTGATCCTGTCCGAAGAGCGCCCGCACCTGTTCCGTGACGGTGGTCACGTTCATCGTGCAGAGCAGCGGCAGCCAGCCGCCGGTCGAGGAACAAAATGCCGCGATCTCGCCGGTCGGGTCCACGACCGGTTTTTTCGCGAAGGCGTAGATCGTTCCGCTTGTGCCAAAGCTCGCCGTCACCACGCCGGGAGTCACGTTGCCGGTGCCGATGGCGCCCATCATGTTGTCGCCGCCGCCGGCGCTTACGATCACGTCGGCGGACAAGCCGTAGTCCTGCGCCCGCGCCGCGCTCAGCGTGCCGGCAATGCCGCCCGAATCGCCCAGCGGCGGCAGCCAGTCGGCGAGGTTTTGGTCCACGGCGGCGGCGGCCGCCTTTGACCAGACGCGCCTGCGCACATCCAGCAGCGCCGTGCCGGAGGCATCGCCGGGCTCCATGAGATAATTCCCCGTCAGGTGATAGTTCAGGTAATCGTGCGGCAGCAGCACCTGGCGGAGTTTTTTGTAGTTCGCGGGCTCGTGCCGCTTCAGCCAGAGGATTTTTGGTGCGGTGAAACCCGGCAGGAAGGCCAGCCCGGCCCGGCGGATGGCCGCTTTTTCCCCGCCGATCTTTTTCGTGAGCAAAGCGCACTCCGCGATGGTGGAGGTGTCGCACCACAGTTTGGCGGGGCGGATCACCTGTCCCTTGGCATCGAGCGGCACAAAGCCGTGCTGCTGGCCGCTCACCCCGATGCCGCGCACGCGTTTGGCGTCCACTTTGGCCACCACGGCCTTGATCACCGTGTCCATCGCCGCGGTCCACTCCTGCGGGTGCTGCTCCATGTGGCCGACCGGCAGACCGGCGATCAGCGAGTGCGGGGCGCGGGCCTCCGCGACGACCTGGCGGGTTTCGAGGTCGAGGACGACCGCCTTGACGCTTTGGGTGCCGGAATCGATGCCGATGAATAGGCTCATGTCGGGTAAATTGGGGTTCGCGTCCACTGCCGCAAGAATCCGTCCGCGGCGCAAGCCGGACTTGCCGCGGCGGCATTGACCCCGCCGGCAAACGGGAATTCGTTGGCTCACCCCACCCCATGCCCTCCCCGGCTCTCCCGCTCGTTTCCCGCATCCGGATCTATCTAACACTGGCTCTCCAGGCCTTTCCGTTGATCGGCCTGGCCGGTCTCGCCACCGAATCGCTCCAACTGAACGGTCTTATCATCATGGGGCTGCTCCTGCTCGTGATCGTGGGCCTCGTGCTGGAACTGATGGGCAAACCGCTGGGCCGTTCGCTGGCCCTGATCGGATTGGGCGTGCAGGCGCTCGGGGTGCTGACGTTTTTCATCTGGGCACTCATCGAATCGGAACTTGGTTTCGACAACATCGGGTTTGAGGAAACGCTGGTCATCCTCGCGTTTCACCTGCCCGTTTGGCTTTGGCTGTGGAATTTCTTCGGCGGCCGCAAGCCGCGGCAGGGCTGAGCCCGTTCAACCGAACTTCCACCCGGTGAGCAGCCGGTCCGCGAGCCGGTTGAGCCGCAGCGCGAACACCGCATAGACCGCGCCCAGCGCGATGAGGCAACCGTTGCCCAGCGCGTAAAACGTCCGGCGGATTTGGCTCTGCGTCCAACCGTGGTCGTGCCGGAGTTTGTCGAGGTCGCCGTTGGGATCGTCCTCGCCGTGGATCATCGAGCCGTAGGGGATGTCCTCGAGTCCGCGGTAAACATCGCCCCAGAAGCGGTAGGCCTGGATGAAACAGGCCGCGCAGAGCAGGAACACCAGGTAACGGCACGCGCCCCAGCGGAACTTCTCCGGCAGCTGGATGAAAAACAGCGCCATGCCCAGTGCGCTGAGCGCAAATTCGCCGGCAATGCCGCCGACGGCGCTCCACCAGAACTGCTGCGCGGGCTCCGGCATGAACCACGTCATGTAATTCTGCAGCAGGAGCAGGCCGGCCGCGATCACCAGCGCCCAGATGCGCCGTTCGCGCCAGCCGGCCACGAACAGCGCCAGCAGCAGGGCCGAGAGCGCGGCGTAGACGAAGAGGGAGAATTCCTCGCGCACGGAGGTCCAGCCCAGCGGCAGCGGCACGGCCATCCGGCCCGACAGCCAGGCCGGCAGCGCATGGCCAAGCTCGTGCATCCACACATGGAAGCCTTTCAGGAAAAACCCGATCGGCGAGACAACGACCAGCCACGCCAGCCCGAACAGCAGCGGCGGCGCAAGGACGGTCGTCGTCGCACTTTCAAAATCGGTGAACGGATTGCGCCGCTCCTCGCCAATGAGCACCGACAAATCCGGTTCCGCGGGCGCAGCTTCCGCGGCCGGCGGCACGACGGACGGCGAAACCGCCGCCCCCGCCGCCAGCGCGGCCTGCAGCGCTTCGTGCGCCGTGCGCAGCTCGATCCGTTGCGCCTCGGTGCCTTCACGGATCAGGGCAAAATTGCGGTTCACATAGGCGCGCCGCAGTTGCTCCGCCGTCACCCCGGGCTCCACCCCGAGCAGGGTGCGGTATCGGGCCAGTTCCGCCTCGTCCATGCGCTCCAGCCAACCCGGGGGACCGCAGCCGGGCAAGCGGGGATTGCGTCACGTCCCGGCAGCGGGGTCGAAGGGTGCCTGCGACTCGCCGCGCAGCTTCGCGCGGCGGCCCAGCGCATCGTAGGTCGCGTATTTGTAGAGTTCGCCGAGCGTCGGGTAGTTGAAACAGGTCTCGATGAACAGGTCGGCCGTCGCCCCGGCGTGCAGGGCCACAAGCCCCGTGTGCACCAGCTCGGTTGCCTGTTCGCCGATGGCGTGCACGCCGAGGAGCTTCATGGTGTCGGGCGCAAACAGCAGCTTCAGAAAGCCGTGTCGCGCGCCGATGATCTGGCCGCGGGCATTGGACTCGTAATGGGCGATGCCCGCGATGCACGGCACGCCTTTCTCCGCGAGGCCGTTCTCCGTCTCGCCGGCCATCGAGCATTCCGGGATCGTGTAGATGCCGTAGGGCAGGATCGGTGCGACCTTGGTTTTGTATTTGAGATCGAAGGCGTGCACCATCGCCACGCGCGCCTGCTCCATCGAGGTCGCCGCCAGCGCGGGAAATCCCACGACATCCCCCGCCGCGTAAATATGCGGGACGGCGGTCCGGTAGTTGCCGTCCACATCGATCGAGCCGCGCTTGCCGGCGGCGAGTCCTGCCGCGGGGAGATTGAGGGTGTCGGTGTTGCCGCTGCGCCCCGCCGCGACGAGGATCGTGTCGGCCTCCAGCCGGCCGCCCGAGGCGAGCGTCGCGGTCAGCCGGGCGGGCGCGGCGTCCACTGCCGCCACGCTCTCGTTAAAACGCACATCCACGCCCATCTCGATCATGCAGCGGGTGAGCAGCCGGGCGACTTCCGTGTCGAGGAAGGCCAGCAGCCGGTCGCGGCCTTCGAGCAGGGTCACGCGAATGCCCAGCGCGGCAAACATGCACGCGTATTCGCAGCCGATGACGCCGCCGCCCACGACCAGCATCTCCTTCGGGATGTCGTGCAGGTTGAGGATGGTGTCGGAATCATAGACGCGCGCGTCGTGAAACGGAAACACCCCGGGCCGGAACGGGCGCGAGCCGGTTGCGATGAGGATGTAATCCGCCGTCAAATCCACCGGCGCCGCCCCGCGGATTTCCAGCCGCACGGTATGCGGGTCCGCAAACGCCGCCTGCCCCTTGAGCAGGTCCACCTGGTGCCGTTTCAGATTGGCGCTGATGCGGCGCTGTTCGGCCTGCTGCACCTGGCGTTCGCGAAAGAGAAAATCCCGCGCCGTCACCTGCTCCTTGAAGCTCATGTTGACGCCGTAGAGCCCTCGCTGACGAAAACCCGAGAGGTAGAGCGCGGTCTCGCGGAGCGTCTTCGAGGGCAGCGTGCCGGTGTTGGCCGCGGCCCCGCCGAGCACGGGTTCGCGTTCGATGAGGGCGACTTTCTTCCCGAAATAAGCCGCCTGGGCCGCGCCTTTTTCGCCGGCGGGTCCGGAACCGATCACAATCAGGTCGTAGTGGCGGGAAGGCATGGGGTCCGGCACATCGGCACCGGCGGGGTGAGCGGCAGTCTGCCGCCTCCCGCCGGCTTGTAAACGCTGCTTTCCGGGCCGCGTGGGCAAAATAAAGGGCCGCCCACCCCTGGGCGGCCCTTACCCTAACACCAAGCAAACCAACTCAGACTACACTAACTACACTGACAACGTGCAGTCAGACGCCGGGACCCGCGGGACCGTTCAACCTTCGCGCGCAAACCGCGCAGCGTTTACACATTTGTGACAATCGGACCCTTCAGGCGGCCGGAAAAGTCCGCTCGCAGCGGGGAAAATTGCGGCAACCCCAGAAATAGACACCCGGCCGGCCCGCGGCCACGGTCATGCGGCGCGTCATCTTGAGATTACAAGCAGGACAGGTCGGCGTGGCGTAGTTTTCTTCCGTGGCCACGTCGAGGAGATGGTTTTGTGCGGCGAGCGGCAGCTGCCCGACGCGCTCCAGCAGTTCGCCACCACTCACGAGATCGATGTTGTGGACGGCGACCGCCGCCACCGCCGCCGGCGTGAACCGCCCGGTGGTCAGATAGGCGCCCTGCGTCACCCCTGCGGCCGTCATCGCCTCTTGGAGGGCGAGCACGGCGCGGTCGTCCACGATCGCCCGGTCCCACGCCTGACAGCGCACCAGCATGGCGCGCTTGCCCGTTGCGGGGTCAAAACCTTCCAGTTCGATCACCCCGGCTTCATCCGGCGCGCGCGCCTTCACTTCAAAACCCAGCTGCCGGGTATAGGCGGCGACCACATCGCGAAAGACCCGCCAATCGAGCAGGTCGAGCAGCTTCTGCGACCAGTGCTGGGCAAACGGATCCGACGTGCCGCCGCTCGGCGGCAAAGGCGCATCCTGCACTTCCGGGCCCTTCGGCTGACGCGCCCGCCACAGTTGGCCGCCCACCACCCCGCCGGCGGCGCCCAGCACGAGGCCCGAGAAAAAAAGCAGCAGCGCTCCGGTCATGGGGTTGGGGTTGCTCGCCAGATCTCCGGCGAATTGCCCTAGGGGTATCACCCCAGTCGTCCGCCGCAAGCCCCAAGCGGGTCGCCGGCCTTCTTTTCCACCGCCGCCACCCGTGGCGCATGGGCGCAAATTGCCTTTGACCGTGCCCGCTTCCGCCCTCTTGACTGGCAGGCTCAATTGCCACGGCGTCGCCCGACGCTTATTGCTTACAGCATATCGCTTAACGCCAAAAATTACCATGTCCGCCCAACCGACCATCATCTACACGAAGACCGACGAAGCTCCGGCGCTCGCCACCTATTCCCTGCTCCCGATCGTGCAGGCCTTTACGAAGCACGCCGGCATCAACGTCGAGACGCGCGACATTTCCGTCGCCGGCCGCATCCTCGCCGCCTTCGCCGACAAGCTCCCGGCCCACCAGCAGCAGGCCGACCACCTCGCCGAGCTCGGCGAACTGGCCAGGAAACCCGAGGCCAACATCATCAAGCTGCCCAACATCTCCGCCTCCGTCCCGCAGCTCAAGGAGGCCATCGCCGAGCTCCAGGCCCACGGTTACGCCGTGCCGGACTATCCCGAGTCGCCTAAGACCGACGCCGAGAAGGACGCCAAGGCCCGCTACGACAAGGTGAAGGGCTCCGCCGTCAACCCCGTCCTCCGTGAGGGCAACTCCGACCGCCGTGCGCCCAAGGCCGTGAAGGACTACGCCAAGGCCCACCCGCACTCCATGGGCAAATGGTCGCCCGACTCCAAGACCTCCGTCGCCACCATGGGCAAGGACGACTTCCGTTCCAACGAGAAGTCCCTCACCCTCGCCGCCGCGACCACCGCGAAGATCGAGTTCGTCGGCGCCGACGGCACGACCAAGGTTCTCCTGCCCAAACTTTCGTTGCAGGCCGGCGAGATTCTCGACGCCACCAAGATGAGCAAGGCCGCGCTCGTGTCCTTCTACGAGCAGCAGATCGCCAAGGCCAAGGCCGACGGCGTGCTGTTCTCGCTCCACCTCAAGGCCACGATGATGAAGGTCTCCGACCCCGTCCTCTTCGGCCATTGCGTCCGCGTCTTCTTCAAGGACCTCCTCACCAAACACGCCGCCACCTTCGCCGAACTCGGCGTGGACCTGAACAACGGCTTCGGCGACCTCGTCGAGAAACTCGCCAAGCTTCCCTCCGACAAAAAAGCCGCGATCGAGGCCGACATTCAGGCCGCCTACGCCGCCGGCCCGCAGATCGCCATGGTCAACTCCGACCAAGGCATCACCAACCTCCACGTCCCGTCCGACGTCATCATTGATGCCTCCATGCCCGCGATGATCCGCGCCGGCGGCAAGATGTATGACCGCGCCGGCAAGACCGCCGACGCCCTCTGCGTCATCCCCGACAGCTCCTACGCCGGCGTCTATGCCGCCACGATTGAGTTCTGCAAGAAGCACGGCGCCTTCGACCCGAAGACCATGGGCACCGTCCCCAACGTCGGCCTCATGGCCCAGGCCGCCGAGGAATACGGCTCGCACAACAAGACCTTTGTCGCCCCCGCCGCCGGCACGATCCGTATCGTTCGCGTTTCCGATGCTTCAACTTCAACTTCCGACTTAAACGACATCCTGCTCAGCCACGAAGTGGCGGAGGGGGATGTTTGGCGTGCCTGCCAGACCAAGGACGCCCCCGTGCAGGACTGGGTGAAGCTCGCCGTCAACCGTGCGCGTCTGAGCAACACGCCCGCGATTTTCTGGCTCGACCGCAATCGCGCCCACGATGCGCAGATCATCGCCAAGGTGGAGAAATACCTGAAGAACCACGACACCGCCGGCCTCGATCTCAAGATCATGGCCCCCGCCGCCGCCTGCGAAGCCACGCTCGTCCGCCTCAAGGCCGGACAGGACACGATTTCCGTCACCGGCAACGTCCTCCGCGACTACCTCACCGATCTCTTCCCGATCCTCGAAGTCGGCACCTCGGCCAAGATGCTCTCGATCGTCCCGCTCATGAACGGCGGCGGCCTCTTCGAGACCGGCGCCGGCGGCTCCGCGCCGAAGCATGTCGAGCAGTTCCTGCAGGAAAACTACCTGCGCTGGGACAGCCTCGGCGAATTCTTCGCCCTCGCCGCCAGCTTCGAGCACCTCGCCATCACCCAGAAGCACGCCAAGGCCAAGGTCCTCGCCGACACGCTCGACGCCGCCAACGGCAAGTTTTTGGAGAACGACAAGTCACCCGGCCGCAAACTCGGCACCATTGATAACCGCGGCTCACACTTCTACCTCTGCCTCTACTGGGCCCAGGCCCTCGCCGCGCAGAACGCCAACGCCACTCTTGCCGCCACCTTCAAGCCAGTCGCCGAAAAACTCGCCGCCGCCGAGAAGCAGATCGTGTCCGAACTCCTCGCCGTGCAGGGTAAGCCCGCCGACGTTGGCGGCTACTATCAGCCGAGTGATGCCCTCGCTGCGCAAGCGCTGCGCCCGAGCGCCACGCTCAACAGCATCTTGGCGACTCTATAAGTCCCATAGGTCCCATACGCCCTATAGGACCCATAAGTCCTATCTCCCCCGAGCCCGGCTTTCGAGCCGGGCTTTTGTCATCCGCTCGCGCAGGCCGCCATCCTTGAGGAAATCCTGCTCCAGCCGGCGCAGCTGCTGGTCGAGCAGGTAGTTGGCCTGGTGGATGAAACAGAGGGCGATGTTCGCCACCACCGGCCCTGGGCGAGTCTCTGCAAACCCTCGGATATCATCGAACTTCAGCTCGGGATTGCTCCCCAGCCGGCGCACATACCGCGCTTCCTTCGAATCCTTGCTCCATGGCGCAGCACGATTCGTGCGCAGGTAGTCTTCATAGTCGATCAACAGCTCTTCCAGACTGGCTCGCGCCACGCCGACGAGTTTCAACTCCATCTCGGTGGAGGTTTTGGAAGCCTTCGATCCTTCCACTATGTTTTGTTTCCCCGATCGCGCCGCCTGCACCATCTGATCGATCGTGCGGTCGCCGCGCTTGAGAAAGCGCGCACAGAACACCTGCGTCAGATCATAGACCACCTCGGCCTTCCGGTAGGAACGCAGTTTCCGGTAATTCCCCCGTCGCGGAAGAAAACCTTCCGGGGATTGATCTCGGCCCATGGTGCAGTCCTCCAGTGGTGCGTTCCGCACAACCACGACACTGCAATCACCCGATGGCTACAAGCCACAAAACCTTCACCTGTATCCGTCCCATAAGCCCCGTCTGCCCTATCAGTCTTATAAAGTTCCGGAAGATTCAGTTTGTCCGCCAGAGTAGCCTGTCCCAGTAAAGAGGCGCATGAGCCACGGCCCCCTCGCTGCCCCCGCATCGCCTATGCGCGGCTGGTTCGTTCGCTTCGCGGCCGTTTACTTTGCGCTCATCAGCTTGGAACGTCTCGTTGGTCTCGTGCCCGCTCCCTCAGGCTGGGCCGGAGCCGTGGAGGTCGGGCTCGGCCATGGCACGGCATGGATCGGCCGCCAGCTGGTTGGCATCACCCGCGACTTGTCGGTCGAAGCCGGCGCCATCAGCGACACTCCGGTTGGCTGGCTTCGGTTCGCGCTTTCTCTCGGCATCGCCGCCATCGCCGCGACCGTTTGGCTGGCGATGAACCGAAAGACCGCCGGTGCGCAGACCGATCGCATTCGTGCATGGCTGCGGCTCGGCCTGCGCTACGTGTTGGGTCCGACCCTGCTGGTTTACGGCGTGGTCAAGCTGATACCCCCGACCCAGTTTGCCTACCCTACCCTGTTCCAACTCATCACGCCCTTGGGCGAAGCTTCGCCCCAGGGACTGCTCTGGCGGTTCATGGGCTACTCCCCGGTCT
>JAHCLN010000141.1 GCA_026125215.1 Opitutaceae bacterium | reverse complement strand
GCCGAGGACGGGGAGGGGCAGGGTGGACTTCTGCTTGTCGAGAATACGCATGACCACCTTCTCGCCGTCCTTCATCGGGCCGGTGGCGACGCGCAGGTCGATGTCCATGTTCTTCTTCGTGTATTTCTTGAACACGATGCGGCCGTCCTGCGGCAACCGGCGCTCGGAAATGTCGAGGTTGCACATGATCTTCAGGCGGGCGACGAGGGCCCCGGTGACCTGTTTGGGCAGGCGGAGCTTTTCGGCGCACATGCCGTCCACCCGGTAGCGGACCACGAGGTCCTTTTCCTGCGGCTCGATGTGGATGTCGGACGCGCCGGCGATGTAGGCGTCCTCGATGATGCGGTTGGCGAGCTGGATGACGGGCGCGGATTCCTCGCTCTCGAGGTCCTCGGCCTTGATTTCGCCGGAGCCGCCGGTGGCGGTGCCGTCGTAGGCCGAGCTGATGACCTCGGTGATGGAGCCGATGTCCACGTCGTCCGAGGTGGGGGCGGCCGCCTTGGACTCCTTGAAAAACTTTTTGATCAGCGCCTCGAACGTCGTGGCGGAGACGACCTGCACCTCCTCGATGTGCATCTCGGTGGCCTGGGAGAAGGCCTCGCGCTTGGCGAAGTCGAGCGGGTTGGTCATCAGCACCGCGACGGAGTTCGGGCTGCAGCGTTTGTGCGGGAAGATGCCCTCGCGCCGGATGATGGCGTCGCCGGTGACCTCGATCAGCTTGTCGTCGAGCTCGAGCTTCTCGATGTCGGTGACGAGCGGCAGGTCGGTGAGCTTGGAAATGAAGCGGGCGGTGTCGTCGGCGTTGAGCTGGAACTTCGGGTCCACCATGCGCTGGATGAGCGCGGACGAGTATTCGGCGACCTCCTGCAGCAGGGTGAGATCCTTGTCGGTGAACTCGCCGCCGGTCGCGGCGGAGGGCTCCTTGTTCAGGACCTGGATCGCGCCGATGACGATGTTGGTCTTCAGCGGCGCGGTCAGCATCGAGTGGACCTCGAAGCCGGTGCTCTTGGCCATGGACATGAGGCTGTCGGCGTCGGGCCCGTGCTTGGTGAAGAAGAGCGGCTCGCCGGTTTGGATGACCTTGCCGACGTTGCCGGTGCCAAGCGGGAGCTTGAGGGCGAGGAGCTTGGCCTGGGTTTCCTGAAACTGCTTCTCCTTCTCCTTGTCCTTCCCCCACAGGGTGGGCGAGTAGTAGATGTGCTTGAAGGCGATGTCGTTGCCCTCGACGAGGTAGAACGTCATCGACTGGGCCTGCAGGGCTTCCACGACCTTGGAAGCGGTGAGCTCGATGACCGAGGCGAGGTCCTCGCGGCTCGGGGCCGGCTTGGAGATAACCTTGATGAGGAGGGAGCGGCGGAGCGCGCTGGCGAGATTGGGAGTAGCCATTTGGGTAAGGCCGCTGACGTTGGCGGACAGTCTGGAATTGTCAGGCCTTCCACCGTGCGGCAATGAGAAATACGTGCAAACTTCGGCCCATGCCTAGGTGGTGGCAGGTTGTCCTCGCCTGGTTCCGCCGCCGCCCCGATGCCGGGACGCGGGGCGAGGCGCTGGCCGCCGATTTTCTGCGGGGCGAGCGCGGCTTCACCGTCGTGGCCCGCAACTGGCGCAATCCCCGCGACCGGCGCGACGAGATCGACCTGGTGTGCCGCGACGGCGACATCCTGGTCTTCGTCGAGGTGAAAACCCGGAGCGCGGATGCGCTGGTGCCGGGGGTTTATGCCGTGAACCGGCGCAAGCGGCGCGTGCTCCTGCGCGCGTGCACGGCCTACCTGCGCCAGCTGCGGCCGGCGCCGCGGACTTTCCGGTTCGATGTCGTGGAGGTCGGCCTCCCGGCGGATGCGTCGGCCCCGCCGCGGGTCCTGCACTTTGCCAACCTGCCGCTGTTTCCGAAGCATTTCCGGCCCGGTGCGTGAGCGGGCTATGACCAGCATTTCCCTTGCGGCATCCCGGTGGCGCGGCGAGGATGCGCCTCCGTCCTATGGCCGACACCCAGCGTCACCCATTCCTGCAAGGGCTCAGCAAGCATCGCGGCGCGCCGCCCACCGTGGTGGTGATCTTCGGCGCTTCGGGCGACCTCACCGCGCGCAAGCTCATCCCCGCGGTTTACAACCTCGGCCACGACAACCTGCTGCCGGCCGAATTTCACCTCGTGGGCTACGGCCGCAAGGCGATCCCCGATGCCGAATTCCGCACGCTGGCGGCCGCCGCGATCAGGGAATTTTCCCGGCGTGAACTCGACGCCGCGGTCTGGGACCGGATCGCGGCCAACACGACCTACGTGGCGGGCGGCTACGATGAGCGCGCGGCCTTCGACCGGCTGGCGGCGCACATCGCCGCGATCGAGAAAAAGACCGGCCGCGAGGTGCAGGTGCTTTTCTACATCTCCACGCCGCCGTCCGTCTTTGCGCCGATCCTCGACAACCTCGGCGCCAGCGGCCTCGCGGCCAAGCACCTCGGCCGGCCGCATCACGCGAAGGTGATCATCGAGAAACCCTTCGGCCGCGACCTCGACTCCGCCCGGCAGCTCAACGCCACCATCAGTGCGGTCTTCGAGGAGCACCAGGTTTACCGCATCGACCACTATCTCGGGAAGGAGACCGTGCAGGACCTGCTCGTGCAGCGGTTCGCCAACGCGATTTTCGAGCCGTTGTGGAACCGCAACTACATTGACAGCGTGCAGATCACCGTGGCCGAGGAAGTGGGCGTGGGCTCGCGCGGCGGCTACTACGAGCAGAGCGGCTGCCTGCGCGACATGATCCAGAACCACACCATGCAGCTCGTGGCGCTCACCGCCATGGAGCCGCCCGTATCGCTGGATGCCGAGGCCATCCGCGACGAGAAGGTGAAGCTGCTCCGGGCCATCCAGCCGCTCGCGACCGGTCCCGGCGGCGACGTGGCCCGGGCGCAATACGCCGCGGGCCTGAGCGCCGGCAAAGCGGTGAAGGGCTACCTGGAGGAGGAAGGCATCGCGGCGGACTCGGGCACCGAGACCTACGTGGCGCTGCGCCTGAGCATCAACAACTGGCGCTGGCAGGGCGTGCCGTTCTATCTGCGCTCCGGCAAGCGCATGGCCCGCCGGGTTTCGGAGATCGCGGTCAACTTCAAGCGGCCGCCGGGCACGCTCTTCGCCGACGGCGACCGCTTCAATCTCGCCGGCAACACGCTCTCGTTCCAGATCCAGCCCGACGAGGGCCTGAGCCTCATCCTCAATGCGAAAATTCCCGGTCTCGAGACCCGCACCCAGCCGGTGAAGATGAGTTTCCGCTACGCCACCACCTTCGGCTCCAACACGCCCGAGGCCTACGAGCGGCTGCTGCTCGACGCGATGATCGGCGACGGCACGCTCTTCATCCGCGGCGACGAGGCCGAGACCTCGTGGAAACTCTGCACGCCGATCCTGGAGGCCTGGGCCGCGGACGGCCGCGAGGGTATGGACAGCTATCCCGCCGGCTCGTGGGGGCCGGCCAACGCCGACGCCCTGCTCGCCAAGCGTCACCACGTCTGGCGGCAACCCTGAGCCATGGCCGCGATATTCGACGCCCTGCCCGGCATCGAGGTCCCGGTCGGCGCGATCTCGAAGAGCCTCGGGAAGATGTGGGCCGACACCGCCGCCCGCGGCGGCCCGGCGCCGGCGACCGACGACGCGAAGGCCACGCAGGTCAACTTCGTGCTGCACCTCGGCCTGCTCGCCACCGCGGAGGATGCCGCGGCGCAGTTTCAGACCACGGTGCGGTTTTCCCGCCGCTATCCCAGCCGCGTCGTCGTGCTCTGTCCGCTGGCCGACGACAACGGCGAGACCGACATCCGCGCCAAGATTTACGGCGAATGTCACCTCGGAAAAACCAAGGGCGATACCCGCTGCGTCGAGTTCGTCATGCTCAGCTATCCCCGGTTGGCGCGACTGCATTTGGAGGACCAAGTTTCCGTGTGTCTATCGACCGATCTCCCGCTTTACTATTGGGCGCACCGCTTTTCGGCCAGCGTGAAGCTGGCCGACTACCGCTACCTGCTCAGCCGCGCCAAGCGGGTGCTCATCGACAGCGCCATCGCGCCGCCGGACGCGATGACCTATCCCTGGCCCAATCCCGAAAACCTCCGCGACCTCGTCCATGCGCGGCTGCTGCCCGTGCGCCAGACCATCGGCCAATTTCTGGCGGGCTACACGCCGGCTGCGCTGGTGACCGGCCTGCAGACGGTGGAGGTTTCCGCGGGACCCGAACTGGCGGCCGAAGCGCGCGTGCTCGCCGCCTGGCTGGAACGCCGGCTCACGAGCTGCGGCGCGGTGGCGGGGAAGGTGACCTACCGCACGAAGCCGGCGGCCGCCGGACATCTCGGGGTGGTTTTTCAGTATGCGGATCCGCAGCGCTGTTTTCGTTGGACCGGGGATCTCGGCACCGGTCATGCGACCTTCGAAGCCGATTACGGCCACGGCCGCACCGTGCTGCCGGCATCCGTCAGCCTGCTCGCGCCCGAGAACGCGCTGAGCGAGGCGATGTTTTTCTGAAAACCACCATGAAGACCAAACCCCGTGTCGCCGGGATCGGCGGCGTTTTCTTCAAGGTCAAAAACCCGAAGAAGCTCGGCGCCTGGTATCAACAGCACCTCGGATTGCCGGTCGAACCGTGGGGCGGGTGTGCCTTCACCTGGCGAGAGGCGAAAAATCCGCAGAAGAAAGGCACGACCGTTTGGAGTCCGTTCCCGTCCGACACGGAGTATTTCGGCCAGGGCGGGCAGGGCCACATGGTCAATTATCGCGTGGCCAACCTGAAGAAGCTGCTCGCAGTGCTCAAAAAGGAAAAGGTGTGGATCGACCCGAAAGGCATCGAGAAGTCCGAATACGGCCAGTTCGCCTGGATCAAGGATGGCGAAGGCAACCGCATCGAACTCTGGCAGCCGCCGAAGGGGATGTGACCCTAATCGGCGGGCGGTGGTTATGCTCCGGTCGTCTGCAGCACTGCGTAGGTGCGTTTGCCTTTGCGCAGGAGCAGGTATTTGCCGAACAGCAGGTCGGCGGCGGTGAGGGCGCGGACGGGGTCGGGGGACTTCACGTTGTTCACGTAGATGCCGCCGCCCTCGATGTCTTTGCGGGCCTGGCCCTTCGAGGGACTGAGTCCGCTGTGGACGAGCAGTTCGACGAGCGGGGTGCCGGCACCTGCGAGCTTGGAAAGCTCCAGATCCTTGGTCGGCACTTCGCCGACGACATCACGAAAAGTTTCCTCGGCGGTATCGCCGATCTCGGCGCCGAAGAGAATCTCGCTGGCCTTGAGCGCGGCGGCGAGGGCGTCGGGGCCGTGGACGAGCCGGGTGACCTCGCGGGCGAGGGCTTTGTGGGCTTCGCGGGCGCCGGGGTTGGCGGCGTGTTTCGCCTCCAGCTCCTCGATGGCGGGGCGGGAGAGGAAGGTGAACTTGCGGAGATATTCGCCAACCTTGGCGTCCTCGGTGTTCACGAAGAACTGGTAGAACTTGTAGGGGCTCGTCTTCTGCGGATCGAGCCAGACGGCGCCGCCCTCGGTTTTGCCGAACTTGGTGCCGTCGGCCTTGGTGATGAGCGGGAAGGTCCAGCCCCATGCGGTGACGCCGAGTTTTTTGCGGATGAGGTCGGTGCCGGCGGTGATGTTGCCCCACTGGTCGGAGCCGCCGATCTGCAGCTCGCAGTGCGCGGTCTTGCGCAGGTGGTAGAAATCGAAGGCCTGCAGGAGTTGGTAGCTGAACTCGGTGTAGCTGATGCCGCTGTCGCCCTCCATGCGGGACTTTACCGAATCCTTGGCGAGCATGACGTTCAGCGAAAAATGTTTCCCGATGTCGCGGAGGAAATCGAGGTAGCTGACCGGAGCCGTCCAGTCGGCGTTGTTGACGAGGCGGGCGGGGTTGCCGGGCCGGTTGAAGTCGAGCAGCCGGCTGAGCTGCACCTTCACGGCGGCGACATTGTGGGCGAGCTGTTCCGGCGTGAGGAGGTTGCGTTCGGCGGATTTGCCGGAAGGGTCGCCGACCATGCCCGTGGCGCCGCCGGCGAGGGTGATGGCGTGGTGGCCGGCCTCCTGAAAGCGGCGGAGCATGAGCTGGGGCAGCAGGTGGCCGACGTGGAGCGAGTCGCCCGTGGGGTCGAAGCCGCAATACAGCGTGACCGGCCCCTCGTTGAGGCGCTGGGTGAGCGCTTCCAGGTCGGTGCAGTCGGCCAGCAGGCCGCGCCATTGGAGGTCTTCGATCAGGTTCATGGTGGGAACAGCGGGGCAGTAAACGCCCCGGGCGGCGGTTCGCGCAAACAAATCTTATGGGGCGATCCGGGAAAATAGAATCGCACCTTCTTTTGGGAAAAACGGTTTGTCTATTGGCGGCGGCGCTCCCACGTTCTTCCTACCACTCCCGCCGGAATCCACCGACGGGAAAAACCACAAACCCACTCCTTATCTCCATGCCCATCGCCGTCGGCGCCAAAGCCCCCGATTTCACCCTCAAGTCCAAGACCGCGGACGGTCTCGTGGACGTCAAGCTGAGCGACAATTTTGGCAAAAAGCAGACCGTGCTGCTCTTTTTCCCGCTGGCCTACACGAGCGTCTGCACCGCCGAACTGTGCGACACCACCGCGGGGCTGGGCGACTACGAAAAACTGGGTGCCAACGTCATCGCCATCAGCGTGGACAGCCCCTTCGCGCAGGAGGCGTGGGCCGCCGCGAACAAGATCAAGCTCACGATCGTCAGCGACCTCAACAAGGAGGTCACCAAGGCCTACGGCGTGCTGTTTCCCAATCTGGCCGGCATCGGCGACACCGCCGCCCGGGCCGCGTTCGTCGTCGGCAAGGACGGCGTCGTGAAATACGCCGAGCAGACGGCAACGCCCAAGGACCTCCCGAACTTCGACGCCATCAAGCGCGCGCTCGCCCAATAATCCGCCGCCCGGTTCCCATTTCCATGTCCCAGCCCAACCCCTTCAACACGCTGCAGACGTTCTCCGCCAACGGGGCGTCGCACCAGTTCTACTCCGTGCCCGCGCTCGCGGCGGCCGGTTTTCAGGTCGGCCGCCTGCCGGTTTCGATCCGCCTCGTCCTTGAGTCGCTGCTCCGCAACTGCGACGGCAAGCGCGTGGCCGAGCCGGCGGTGAAGGCGCTCGCTTCCTGGGCGGCCAAGGCGCCGCGCACGGAAGAGATTCCCTTCGTCGTCGCCCGCATCGTGCTGCAGGATTTCACCGGCGTGCCGCTGCTCGTGGACCTCGCGGCGATGCGTTCCGCGGTCACCAAGCTGGGCAAGAACCCGAAGATCATCGAGCCGCTCGTGCCGGTGGACCTCGTGGTGGACCACAGCGTGCAGGTGGATTTTGCCGGCAGCGCCGATGCGCTGAAGCGCAACCTCGACCTTGAGTTCTCGCGCAACCGCGAGCGCTACCAGTTCCTGAAGTGGGGCATGCAGGCCTTCGACACCTTCAAGGTCGTCCCGCCGGGCATCGGCATCGTGCACCAGGTCAACCTGGAATACCTCGCCAAGGGCGTCCTGAGCGACGCGGCGGGGGTGTATTACCCCGACACGCTGGTCGGCACCGATTCGCACACGACCATGATCAACGGCCTCGGCATCGTGGGCTGGGGCGTGGGCGGCATCGAGGCCGAGGCCGGCATGCTCGGCCAGCCGGTCTATTTCCTGACGCCCGACGTGGTCGGCGTGCACCTCACGGGCGCGCTCCGCGAGGGCGTGACCGCGACGGACCTGGCGCTGACCCTCACGCAGCTGCTGCGCAAGGCGAAGGTCGTCGGCAAATTCGTCGAGTTTTACGGCCCCGGCGCCGCGGCGCTGCCGGTCGTGGACCGTGCGACCATCGCCAACATGGCGCCCGAATACGGCGCGACGATGGGCTTCTTCCCGATCGACGCCGAGTGCGTCAACTACCTGCGTGCCACCGGCCGCGATGAAAAACACCTCGCCCTCTACGAGGCCTACTACAAGGCGCAGGGCCTGTGGGGCATCCCACAGAAGGGACAGATCGAATACTCCACCGACCTCGAGCTCGATCTGGGCTCGGTCGTGCCGAGCGTCGCCGGCCCCAAGCGCCCGCAGGACCGCATCGAGCTGCCCAGCCTGAAGCAGGAGTTCACCACGGCATTTTCGAAGCCGGTGACCGAAAACGGCTTTGGCAAGAAGGCGGAAGAGTTCTCCGCCGTCTCCGCCGAGGTCGGCGGCACGAAGGTCGGCCACGGTTCCGTGCTCATCGCGGCCATCACTAGCTGCACCAACACTTCCAACCCGAGCGTGATGCTCGCGGCCGGCCTGCTCGCGAAGAAGGCCGTGGAACGAGGCCTGAAGGTCAACCCGCTCGTCAAATCCTCGCTGGCCCCCGGCTCGCGCGTGGTCACGGACTACTTGGACAAGACCGGCCTGTCGCCCTATCTCGACCAGCTCGGGTTCCAGACCGTCGGTTACGGTTGCACGACCTGCATCGGCAACTCCGGCCCGCTGGCCGCGCCGATCGAGGAGGCCGTGGTGAAGAACGATCTCGTCGCCGCCTCGGTGCTCTCCGGCAACCGCAACTTCGAGGCCCGCGTGCACCAGAACATCAAGGCCAACTTCCTGATGTCGCCGCCGCTCGTCGTCGCCTTCGCCCTTGCGGGCCGGGTGGACATTGATCTGAGCAAGGACGCCATCGGGACCGGCAGCGACGGCCGCCCCGTCATGCTGAAGGACATCTGGCCGACCCTGCAGGAAGTGCGCGACCAGATGCAGGCCGCGCTCAAGCCCGAGGTCTTCCGCAAGCTCTACAGCAATTTTGCCGAGCAAAACCCGAAGTGGAACGAGATCCCCTCGACCACGGGCAACGTTTACGCCTTCGACACCAAGTCCACCTACATCCAGGAACCGCCGTTCTTCGCGAATTTCTCGCTCACGCCCGGCAGCATCCAACCGATCACCGGTGCGCGCGCGCTGGGCATCTTCGGCGACTCGGTCACCACGGATCACATCTCGCCCGCCGGCGCGATCAA
>JAHCLN010000140.1 GCA_026125215.1 Opitutaceae bacterium | reverse complement strand
GCTGGCGGCGCTGGCCGGGGCGGTGACCTTCGTCGTCCTCACCGTGCAGACCGCGCTGGACGCGACGATGGCGGCGCTCGCCGCCATCGCGGTCACGTTTGTCTTCCGCGTGCTCGCCATCGCCTTCAACTGGCGCACGGGGGCGGTTTCGGGGGTCAGGATCCTGCCGGAGTCACGCTGACGGCCGGCGGTCGGCAAGATGGTGGCTGAGCCAGTGCGAAGCCAGCTGGGTGAAAATGACGGAGAAGGTGAACAGGTAGAGCCCGAGCCCGATGTGGATCTGCGCCAGGGCCGCGGCCTTCATCGTCACGATGAGGATGGCGACGACGAACACATCGAGCATGGACCACTTGCCGAGCGTGGCCACGCGGGCGTGGAGCCGCCGCAGCCGTGCAAGGTCCTGGTCGCGTTCCAGCCAGATCAGCGCAAGCAGGCCGAGTTTCACGCAGGGGAAGACGAGGGTGAAGACCGTCAGCACCGCGAAGAGAAAGTATTCGCCCTCTTGGAACAGCGTGAAGATCCCGCCGGCGACGGAGACGGCCTCGCCGAACACCCAGAACTTCGTGACATGGAAAAACGGAAAGAAAATGCCCGTGAGAAAAAGCGCGAAGGTCAGCAGCAGGAACGCGGGCAGCGCGCGGGAAAGGTCGCGGACCGGGGCGGTTGATGGCATGGGTGGAATGTAGGGCGGGGTTGCTGACCCCCGCCATCGAAAAAGAAAAGGCGGGGTTCGGAGACCCCGCCCTACAACTTTAGAAAGCGAGGAGATTGCACTCTCCCGAGTAAGGCCAGGCATCGGGTGTGGCGACGAGGCCGGCGCGGACGGGATTGTGGTAAACGTAGTCCCATTTCTCGGAGTAACTGTCGGCGGAGCGCAGGACGTGGTCAAAAAATTCGGGCTGCCAGAGGGGTGGGTTGATTCGGATCGTTGCGGCGATCTGTCGGGTCGTCCATTTTTCCAGTCACGCACAAAGGCGCTCAGCGATTTGGCTTCAGAATGGGCCCGGGCGAAAAAATGAACATGGTCCGGCATGATGACGTAGCGGCCGATGACCCAACCATGCACATGGCCCGCAGCGTGCCATGATTCAATCAAGACAGCAGAGGTTGCCGGGGCCGCCAGAATTCTTCGTCGTTCCCCAACGCAGGCCGTGATGAAATAGAGCGGGTTTTGTAACCACACATTGCCGAGTCGGCGTAAATGTTCCCGCTCAGCCATGATGGGATGATGTAGGGCGGGGTCGCTGACCCCGCCACTCAAAACAAGCAAGGCGGGATCGGCGATCCCGCCCTACATTTCACTCCAGGCCGATGACGTTCACGTCGTTGGGATGATCGACGGTGAACTTGACGGTGAGTTCTCGCTTCGCGCCGGGTGCAAGGTCGAGGGTCCACTTGAGCAGGCCCTCGGCATCGGGCTTGGCCTCGCCCTCCGGCGGGCTCTGCACGCGGACGACGACCTTCTCGTTGCGGGAGAGCGGCACCTGGTCGGTGACGGCGACGCGCGCCGGGGTGCGCTTGTTGTTCCGGACCGTGATGAGATACTCGTAGGTGAGGCGGGTGCTCTTCGAGATGAGCCCGGTCTGTTCGGTGAACTTCTGCACGCGCTTGTGCTCGATGGCGATGCCTTCGTCGGCGCCGAGCGCGAGGTCGAACTTCTCGCCGGGCATGACCGTTTCCAAACGGCTGGTGGCGACGAAGGTGCCGTCGAGGAAGACGTTCATGTTGCCGGCGAGCAGCGGGAACTCCGAGGTGTTGCGCACCGCGGCGGACAGGTAGGCGGTCGTCATGCGCTTGGGGGTCGTCTGATACACGAGCTCGGCGGCGAGGCGGGCGGTGGTGACCGGCACCTTCTGCGGGGAATTGTCGCTGGCGATGCTGGTCGGCGCGGCGATGCGGAAGGTCGCGCTCGTCGTGCCGGTGTCCACCGTGGCCTCGACGGCGAAGGCGTCCAGCCGGATGGGGGCCTCGGCCCGGCTCATGGCCGCCGTGGGCGCCATCATCGTCTTGCGCTGCGACATCTCGCGGTCCCGTGCCGCCATCGCTTCCATGCGGGCGCGGGCCTCGTCGTAGATGTCGAGCGACCACGGATCGAGCTTCGGCGCCGCGCCGCCGAGCGAGGGCCGGGCGGTGGAAAGGGTGAGGGCGACATCCTGCCAATCTTCGCCGGTGTTCTGCCGGACGAGGCCGAAATAGCCGAGGGTGATCGCGGCATCGCCGCCGGCGACCCGGACGTCGTAGCCCGGGGTCCAGCTGGCGCCGCCCACGGTGTAGGCAAGGGTGAGGTCGAGCTGGCCGGCGGATTCGGCGGCCACGCGGACGGTCACGGTCTTGAAGGCACGCTGGGCCGTGCCGCGCAGCTCGTTGAGCTGGCGCTGGACGGTGGCGATGCGGTTCCGGGTGTCCTCGTGTTTTTCGTCGAGGGTCCGGCGGGCGGCGGCGAGGCGGCCACGCTGTTCGGTGAGGTAAGCGAGGTAGGCGGAGAACTGGTCAACCTCCGGGCGGGCGGTTTCCTTTGTCGGCGGCGCAAAGAAGGCGCCCTCCATGCGGTCGAGCGTGGCGCCCTGCGCGGCGAGGCCGGCGCCTTCGTCGTCCAGGCCGCGCAGCTCGCGTTGCAGGCGTTGCAGCTGCTCCTCGAGTTCCTGCACGCGCGGGTTGGCCGCAAAATCCACGTGGGTCGGCCGGGTGCTGACGTCAAGAATGCTGACCGGCACGGACCCCTGCCCGCTGACCTGCAGCGAGCGCTCGTCCAGAGTCTGGGGCAGCCGGGCAAATACGAGCTCGGTGGTGCCGGCGGGCAGCGCCACCGAGGCGGAGCGGGTAATGACGGCGCGGTCGGTGTAAACCGTCACGGCGGTGATCTTGGAATCGACGTTGGCGGCGAGGGCCGCGAGCGCGGTCGCGAGGAAGAGGCAGAGGAGACGTTTCATGGGCGGAGGTTTTGTTTCAGGACAGCACGGGGCAGGTTTCGGGCCAAAATATTTTTGTCACCACGCGTCGGAGCGGAACGGGGCCACGGGCAGGCCGTTGCCGCCGAAAAGATTGGCCTCGGGGTGGTTGCTCCAGGCGTAGCGCACGGCGACGGGCTCCCGCACCTCGGGCGCGGAGACGATGAGCGTGTCGCGCTCAATGCGGCCGGTGGCGGGATAAAACTGCCGGTCGGCGCCGGCGATCTCGAGGGCCTGCGGCGGTTTTTTCTCGGCGGTCAGGCCGTCGGCGACGTGCCGGAAGCGCACCCGGAGCGCCGCGCCTTCGCGCTGCACCGAGGCGAAGACCGGCCCGTGGGCGTCGCCCGGCAGTTCATACACCCCCGTGCGCGCGAGCAGTGCGAGCCGCCGGCCGACCTCCTGCTTGTTGCGCGGGTGGATGTCCTTGGGATCGCCGAGGTCGATGGCCACGGCCATGCCGGTGGCGGGCAGGGCGAGGGCGGCGGCCTGCGCCTCGCGCAGCCACGCCCAGCCGCGGCCGGAAGGATCGTCGGGCACCTGGTAGCCGGCGAGCTGCACGAAATAGAACGGCAGGTCATCCGCACCCCATTGCGCGCGCCAGGCGCCGATCATGGCGGGAAAAAGTTGCGCGTATTCGGCGGGCCGGCGCCAGTCGGACTCGCCCTGATACCAGATCACACCGCGCAGGGCGAAAGGTTGGAGCGGGGCGATCATGCCGTTGAACAGGCCGGCCGGCGCGTAGGGTGTGCCGGGGCCGACGGGCGCGCGCGGCCAGGGCAGGGGATTGGGCGTCTTCGCGGCGCGGGCCTTTTCCTCGGCCTCGCGCCAGGCGGCCATTTCCAGCGGGTGGTTCACCTTGCGCTCCTCGAAGACGGCAAGCCCTTCCTGCCAGCGCGCGTCAATCGCCGGCCACGCGGCGGTGGTTCGGAGTGTGCGGGCATCCGTCCACGTCTCGATGGCCGTGCCGCCCCAGGTGCTGTTGACGATGCCCACGGGCACGCCCAGCCGCCGGTGCAGGCTGCGGGCAAAATAATAGGCGACGGCGCTGAAGTCGCCCGCGTTCTCGGGCGAGCAGATTTTCCATGCGCCGGCCACGGTGTGGGCCGGCTCCATGACGGAGGTGCGCGCGGCGTTGAATTCCCGGATGAGCGGGAAACGCGCGCCGGCGATTTCCTTCTCCGCGTCGGCGGACCGGGCCACCGACCACTCCATGTTGGACTGCCCCGAGGCGAGCCACACCTCGCCCACGAGCACATCGCGGAGGGTCACGGTGTTTTTGCCCGTGATCGTGAGCTCGGTCGGCTCGGCGGAGGCTTCGACCGGCTCCAGATAAACCATCCAGCGGCCGTCCGCGTCGGCGGTGGCGGCGACGCTCTGCCCCTTGAAGGCGACCGTCACGCGCTCGCCGGGGTCGGCGCGGCCCCAGACGGGCAGGGGCTTGTCGCGCTGGAGCACGGCGTGGTCCTGAAACGGCGACGCCGGGATGACGTCGGCGCGCAGGGCGGCGAGCTGGACCAGGCCAAGGATGGAGCAGAGAAAAAGACGGGACATGGGTGAAACGGCCGGAATGCTGGCCGGAGATCCTTTGACACGCGAGCGAATGATGGGTGCGGCCCATCAGCACGCTTGCACCGGCGGACGGGTTGGGCCATCCCACAGGGCAATCTATGCGTGGCGCATTGCTCAGACGGTCGGCCGGCGGGGAAGAGGGGTTTCGCTGGCGGGGCACGGAGATCTCCCGCGTGGAGAACCTGAGCGATGCCGTCTTCGGTTTTGCCATCACCCTGCTCGTGGTGTCTTCGCGGGTGCCGGAAACGTTTCGTGAACTGACCGAGCTGCTGCGGCTGTTTGTGCCCTTCGGCGCCTGCGTGCTGGTCTTCGGCATGATTTGGCAGGCCCATTACAAGTTCTACCGGCGCTACGGGCTGCAGGACGGCCCCACGATGCTCATCAACGCCACGCTGCTGTTCGTGATGCTCTTTTACCTCTACCCGCTGAAGTTTCTCGTCACGCTCCTGTTCAATCTCGTCACGGGCCGGCACGATCTGATCGCGGTTACGACCGGGGACGGCGACACCCTGCTCGCCATCTATTCGGCCGGTTACGCCGCCGTATTTTTGCTGCTGGCGGCCTTCTACGGCCACGCATGGCGGCGGCGGGAGGTGCTTGAGCTCACGGCGATGGAGCGGTTGATCACCAAGCAAACCCTCGGCCTGATGCTCGTGCATGTCGTCACGGCCCTGCTGGTGCTCAACGTCGGGCTGCTCTGGAAAACCACGGGCATGGCGGGCGCGCTGTATTTCCTGATCGGCCCGCTGAGCTATGTGGTGGGCAGCCACTATGGCCGCCAAATGGAGGCACTGAAGGCGGTGCCGACCGGCGGCCAGGACCACTCCGTCCGGGCGTAGATGGGGACGGGGCGCCCCCGCCCCGTCTGGGCGGGCGAGGGCGCCCACCCTCCATCCAAGCCCACGCTTTCTGAGGAGGCTTTAACCGCTTAAAGGAGTGGTCTTAGCCTTTCGCCAGCCAGGCGTGCAGCTCGGCGGCGAACTTCGGGCCGATACCTTCGACTTCGGCGATCTGCTCCGGGCCGGCGGCGCGCAGCCGGTCGATGGAGCCGAAATGGGCGAGCAGCGCGGCCTTCCGCTTGGCGCCAAGGCCGGGAAAATCGTCGAGGACCGACTCGCGCAGCTTCCGCGAGCGCAGGTCGGCGTTGTAGGTGTTGGCGAAACGGTGCGCCTCGTCGCGCAGGCGCTGGAGCAGGTTGAGCCCGGGGTGGGTGAGCGGCAGGTTGAGCGGCGGGCGGGCGTCGGGAAAGATGATCGTCTCGTGTTTCTTCGCGAGGCCGATGAGCGCCGGCGGCTCCACGCCGATGGCGACGAAGGCTTTCAGCGCGGCCGCGATCTGCCCGCGGCCGCCGTCAATCACCACGAGGTCGGGCAGCAGTTTGCCCTCGTCGGCGAGCCGGCGGTAACGGCGGCCGACGACTTCCTCCATCGCACGGAAGTCGTCGTTGCCGATGAAGCTCCGGATCTGGAAACGGCGGTAGTGGTCCTTGTCGGGCCGGCCGTCGGTGAAATGCACCATCGAGGCGACGACGTAGGTGCCGGAGATGTGGGAGATGTCGAAGCACTCCAGGTGCCGCGGGGGCGCGGAGAGGCCGAGCGCGGCCTGCAGGGCGTCGAGCGCTTCCTGGTCGGGGCGGAGCAGCGTGCGGTCGCGTTCGAACTTGCGCGTGCGGGCGAGGGTGCGCTCCAGTGCGGCGATAAGGTCGCGCAGCTCGGCCGCCTTTTCGAAGGCCTGTTTTTCCGCCGCCGCCTGCATTTCGCCGCGCAGGGTTTCAAGCCATTCGCGGGATTTGCCGTCGAGGAAGGCGCAGGCGGCCTCGACCCGGGCGCGGTAGTCGGCGGCGGTGACGATGTTGCCGGTGGCGTAGATTTCCTGCCGCACGTCGTCGTAGAGCCGCCAGGTGCCGTCGGGCAGCTTCTGCGGGGTGGCGTCGCCGAGCAAAATGCCGAACTGCCGGCGCATCTGCGCGAGGGTCTTGCGCAGCAGGCCGGAGTGCGCGAAGGGGCCGAAGTAGCGCGAACGGGTGTCCTTGCGGATGCGGGTAAGGGCGAAGCGCGGCAGCTCCTGCGCGAAGTCCACCCGCACGAGCAGGAAGCGCTTGTCGTCGGTGAAATCGGTGTTGTAGCGGGGCCGCCACTGCTTGATCAGCCGGCCCTCCAGCAGCAGCGCCTCGGGTTCGGACTTCACCTCGATCGTGTCGAAGTCGGCGATGGTCTCGATCAGCGCCTTGATTTTTGGGTGCACCCGGCGGTCGCGCGACGGCTGGAAATAGGAGGAGACGCGCTTGCGCAGGCTCTTGGCCTTGCCGACGTAGATGATCCGCCCCAGCCGGTCCTTCATCAGGTAAACGCCCGGCTTCTCCGGCAGGGCGCGCACCTTGGCCTTGAGATCGACGGGATCGCTCATGGGGCGGCGTCTCGCTCACCAATGAAGGCCAACACCTGATCGGCGCACGCTTCGGGTGAAGCCAGAGAAGTGTCCACTTCGAAATCGTAGCTTTTGCCCGCGTGGACGCGTTCCAACTGCCCCAAGGCCAGGCCAGGGCGGCGGTCCGGCCGCGCGGCCTCACGCTTAAGCAGGATCTCAGGCGGACAGTGCACACCGATGAAATGCACACGCCGGCCGGCTAGGGCAGTGTAAGTGGCTTCGTGCCATGCCGGTGTCAGGAGCAAGTGATCTACCACTAGGTCGAATGGGCTGGTGGCAAACAGCGCTAGCGCCCGGTGAAAATGATCCACGCCCGCCGCATGGCAGGCCCGGCGTTCCTCCGCGTCGGTGATGGCTTCCCAAAGAAACATATCCGTGAACGTGTCGAGCGAGGCGTGCAGCAGGGGCCGCCCTGCCCGCCGCTGCAGGGCGCGGGTCAAGGTGGTCTTGCCTGCACTGGAGGTGCCGTTTAGCAGGATGACGTCGGGCGGCGGGGGTTGTGGTGTCGCTGCTGGCATTTTGCCAAAATCCGCTTAATCGTGCTTCCCGCAAGTATGGTTTCTTCCAGCTCCCCCGATTCCGGTCCCCGGCCCCCGGCCAAGCGCTTCGAGCTGCTTACGCTTGGCGACGAGCTGCTGCTCGGGCTCACGGCCAACAGCCACCTCACTTTTATCGGCGCCCAGCTCGGCCGCCGCGGGGTGATCCTCGACCGCAACGTCACCATCACCGACGAGGCCGAAGCCATCGCCCGCCAGTTCCGCGAGAGCTGGGCGCGGGCCGACGTCATCCTCACCACCGGCGGGCTCGGGCCGACCTGCGACGACCGCACCCGCGAGGTCATCGCCGCCGTGCTGGGCCAGCAGTTGGTTTTCGATCCCGAGATCGAGCGCGCCATTGCCGAGCGTTTCAACCAGTTCGGGCGCAAAATGACGCCCAACAACCTCAAGCAGGCCTACCGCTTCGAGCGTGGCGAGGTGCTGCCCAACGCCAACGGCACCGCGCCCGGCCTCTGGGTCGAGCAGGACGGCAAGGTGCTCTGCATGCTGCCCGGCCCGCCCAACGAACTGCAGCCCATGTTCACCGAACAGGTGTTGCCGCGGCTGGCGCAGCTTGGCCTGGTGACCGACCGCGAGGCCTATGTGCAGATCCGCACCGCGGGCATCGGCGAGTCCGCGCTGGAGGCAAAGCTCCAGCCCGTCTTTGACCGCTACGGCGGGGCGCTCGGCGTGGCTTTCTGCGCCCACCAGGGACAGGTGGACTGCCGGCTCAGCTCGCCCGACGGCCGGCTGTCGCTGGCGGAGATCGACGCCATCGCGCTCGAGTGCGCCCGGCTGCTCGGCGAGGACTTCCTGTGTTTCGGCTACGATTGCATGGCCAAGGTCTGCGCCGACCTCCTGCGCGCGCAGGAGAAGACCCTCGCCGTGGCCGAGACCGCCACCGGCGGCCTGCTCGCCAACGCGTTCACCGACATCTGCGGCGCCTCGAAATTCTTCGCCGGCGGCGTGGTCAGCTACTCGCACGACGCGAAGATGACGCTGCTCGACTGTCCCGAGTGCCTGCTCAACCAGCACGGGGCGGTGAGCGCGGAGTGCGCCGTGGCGATGGCCACCGGCGCGGCGGAAAAGCTCGGCGCCGATTACGCGCTGGCCGTGACCGGTTTCGCGGGTCCCTGCGGCGGCACGAAGGAAAATCCCGTCGGCACCATCTACCTCGCGCTGCACGCGCCGCACGGCGTGTGGTCCAAGAAACTCAGCTACCCCGGCCCGCGCGCCACCGTGAAAGTCCGCGCGGTCAACGCCGCGCTCGACTGGCTGCGCCGCGAGCTCGTGCGCGCCCGGCGCGGCGAAGCCATGCCCGCGCGCCGGATCTCGGCGATCCAGTGAGCTTGTAGGCTTGTGTAGGGCGGGGACTCCGATCCCCGCCTGCGGCTCAGCCGATCAGGTTTTTCAGCGCCGCGAGGTATTTCTCCTGCGTGCGGCGGATCACGTCGGCCGGCAGCCGCGGCCCCGGCGGGGTCTGGTCCCATTTGAGGGCGAGCAGATGGTCGCGCACGA
>JAHCLN010000014.1 GCA_026125215.1 Opitutaceae bacterium | reverse complement strand
CAATTGGAGCTCGGTCTCGGTTTTTTCCCCGGTAAGCAGAAGCATTTTTTCCTCCTCTTCCGTGCGGGCGCGGTCCGGATCCATGGCGTCGAGCAGCCAGGTGGAGGATTTGCCCAAGACATTGGCTTCCCGGGCTTTTCGGACACTCACGTCCGGTCGTGGCTGCGGGCTGCTCCCGTGCAATTCGGGGCCGGAGATTTCCGGCAACTTGAGCCCGGCCCGGTCGCTTGGGATTCCGGCCGCCTTGATTTCCTGCAGGTCCCGCTTGGCCGCTTCCGTGACATCCGGCTGTTGCGCCGTCGCCGCACCGATCAGGGACACGGAAAAGAGCACGAACGCTGCCCGGAAAAAAATCATCGGTGCATCAGGATTTGATGAAGATACCCTTGAGGTTCATCTCCAGCGCCTGGGGGTTTGGCGAATAGCGGAGGCCGTCCGCTTTGCTGATCTTGCCGGCCTTGATGAGGCGGTAGATGTCCTTGTTGAAGGAATAGCTGCTGGAGTCGCCGCTGCCTTCCATGATGCCCTGCAGTTTGTCGAACTGCCCCTCAAGGATCAGGTTCTTTACGACCGCGTCGGCGTTCAGGATTTCATTGGCGGGCACGCGGCCTCCGCCCTCGAGTGACGGAATCAATTTCTGGCAGATGAAACCGCGAAGCGAACCGGCGATCTGCCGGCGGGCCTGGATCTGCTGCTCCGGCGGGAAAAACTCGAAGAGCCGGGTGAGCGACTGGGCGACCGTTGCCGCGTGCATGGTGGAAAATACCAGGTGGCCCGTTTCGGCGGCGGAGATGGCGGTCTCGAAGGTTTCGCGGTCGCGCATCTCGCCGATCAGGATGATGTCGGGATTTTGGCGCAGCACGGACTTGATCGCCAATTCGAAGTTCGGCACGTCGAGGCCGATCTCCCGCTGCTGAAAAAGGGATTTTTCGTCCTGAAAGGTGTATTCGATCGGGTCTTCGATGGTCACGATGTGCTTGTCCATGTTCTGGTTTATCCAGTTCAGCATGGCGGCCATGGTGGAACTTTTGCCGGAGCCGGTGGCGCCGCAGACCAGGAGAATGCCGTCCTTGGCCTTGGCGAGGTTGAGCAGCGGCTCCGCCTGCAGGCCGAGATCCTCGAACACCGGCACCTTGCTCTTGATGTGACGCATCACGATGCTCACCAGCCCGCGCTGATGGAACCCGTTGACGCGGAAACGCCCCACCCCCTCGGCCGAGTAAGCGTAGTCCACCTGCCCTTCATCGTGCCACTTCGGCAGGAAGACCTTCGGGCAATGCTCCTCAATAAAAGCCTGCGCCTCGGGACTGGTGATCGGGTCCATGTCCACCGGCTTCAGCCGCCCGGCGAGCCGCACATAGCCGGGCTTGTTGGATTTGACTACGATGTCGCTGGCCCCGCTGTCGACGGCGAGCTTGAGGAGGTCGTTGATGATCTCGGTGTGTGGTGTCATGGGTGGGCGCCGGGTAAAAAAGCGTTGCGCAATCCGTAAATCACCCTGCTCTACTCAGCAAGAACGCTTTGCCTGCAAAATCCGCCATGAAACTCCGCAAGCTTACCGGCACCCTGACCGCGCTCGTGACGCCCTTCCAAGGCGCGGCGGTGGCCTATGACGACCTGCGCAAGCTCGTCGCCTACCAGATCAAGGGAGGCATCAACGGCCTCGTGCCCGTCGGCACGACCGGCGAATCCCCCACGCTTTCGCACGAGGAGCACATGGATGTCGTGCGCGCCACGATCGAATTTGCCGCCGGGCGCGTGCCGGTGATCGCCGGCACAGGTTCCAATTCCACCCATGAGGCGGTTGAGCTTACCCGCCAGGCCCATGCGGCCGGGGCCGACGGCATGCTCGTGGTCGCGCCCTATTACAACAAGCCCAGCCAAGAGGGGCTATTCCGCCACTTTTCCGCCATCGCCGAGGCCACCGACCGCAACATCGTGCTCTACTCCATCCCCGGGCGTTGCGGCATCGAGATTGGCATCGGCACCGTCGAGCGGCTGCGGGCGCGTTATCCCCACGTGCGGCACATCAAGGAAGCCGGCGGCAACGTCGAGCGGGTGGACCAGCTCAAGCAGGCCATGGGCGCCGACATCACGGTCCTGAGCGGCGACGACTCCCTCACCCTCCCGTTTATGGCGGTCGGGGCCGAAGGCGTGATCAGCGTGGCTTCCAATCTTCTCGTCCGGGAAGTGGGCCGCATGGTGAAGGCTGCGCTGGCGAACGACTATGCCGCCGCCGGCCGACACCACCGCCGTCTCTATCCCATTTCCAAGGCGCTCTTCATTGAACCCAACCCGGTGCCGATCAAGGCGGCGCTGGCCCGCAAGGGAATCATTGCGGAGGAATCCGTGCGCGCGCCCCTTTGCACGATGTCCCCCGCCAGCCGCACCTTGGTCACGCAGACGCTCGTCGCGCTGGGATATTAAGCGCCATGAGTCCGAGCATCACACTGGTTGGCGGACGAGGTCGCATGGGGCGCACGCTTTCGGCGTGCGCGGCCGAATTGGGGTTGCCCGTGGCGGCCGCCCTTGATGTCGGAGATGATCTCCTGACCGGACTCAGGCAGGGGGATGTCATCATCGACTTCAGTTTCCACACCGCCACCGAGGAAGTGCTCAAGCACGCGGTTGCCCTGAAAAAACCGCTCGTCATCGGCACGACGGGGCACGCTTCCGAGGAAAAGGCCCGGCTTCGCCGGCTCGCGGCGTCGATCCCCTGCGTTTGGGCCGGCAACTATTCCGTCGGCGTGAACCTGCTCTTTTGGCTGACCCAGCGGGCGACGCGCGCGCTGACCACCGATTACGACGTTGAGGTCGTGGAGATGCACCATCGTTTCAAAAAAGATGCGCCGAGCGGCACCGCCGCGCGCCTGCTGGAAATCATCCTCGAGGAACGCAAGCTCACGGAAGACGCCTTGCGGCACGGCCGCGCCGGCATCACCGGCGAGCGCACGGCCACCGAAGTTGGCATTCATGCGCTGCGCGGCGGCGACGTGGTAGGCGACCATACGGTGCTCTTCGCGGCCTTGGGTGAGCGCCTCGAACTGACGCACAAGGCCGGCGACCGGGCGATTTTTGCCCGCGGAGCACTCCGTGCGGCGCAATGGGTGAGCCGCCAGCCCGCCGGACTTTATGACATGCAGGATGTGCTCGGTCTGAAGGACTGAGGTCCATGATCACTTCGATCCAAGGCACGCTGGCCGGCGCCACCCCCCTTCAGGCCGTGGTCGAGATCAACGGTCTGGGCTATGAGGTGAATATCCCGGTTACCACCGCCGAAAAACTTCCGGCCACGGGCGCGATCGTGAAACTGCACACACTGGTAATCTACCGGGAGGATGCACAAACCCTCTACGGCTTCGCCACTCCGGAAGAACGGGATTTTTTCCGACTCATGATCGAGCACGTCACCGGCATCGGTCCGAAAAGCGCCCTGACCATCATGAGCAAGCTATCCCTGTCCGTGCTCGGGAACGCTATCCGCGCCGGCGATGTGGGTCTGCTGGCCAAATGCCCCGGCATCGGCAAGAAAACCGCCGAACGGCTGGTGGTGGAGCTCAAGGGCAAGGTTGGCGGAGGCGATCTGCCCCTCCCTGGAGCAGCGGATGTCGCCGAGGCTACAGACGTGCCGACCGGTGGTCGGCATCGCGATGCCGTGCTGGCCCTCACCGCTTTGGGCTACAAGGCCGCCGATGCTGATGTCGCCGTGCGGCGGGCCGCCCTCGCCTTGGGGCCACAGGCTTCCACCGAGGCCTTGATCAAAAAGGCGCTGAACTGACTCAGCGCTGAAATTGGAACGCCGTCATCTCCGCCGTGCCATAGTAGGGCCGCTGGCTGCGGAAGGTCCGCGTGTCGGGGGCCAAGGTGGGCGCCAGTTCGAAAAGCAACGGTTCGGGCTGAATCGGCATCAACTGCAGCTGGTTCATCCAATCGAATCGTTCCCGGTCCGCGACAAACATCGCCTCCGGGGCGGACTCCTCCGCGAGGCGGGCCAGGGTGCGGGTGCTGAAAACCGTGTGCAGTTCGGTTTCCCTCGGCGCCATCGCGGGCATCAGGGGCACGGTGGGCAAAGGAAGCTCAACGGCAGCCACGGCCGCGCCGGTGGGCTCGGGCGTGCTTTCGGCAGGCATGACGCCTGCGCCGTCGCCGGGCAGATTGACCAGCACGAGTGCGACGCATGCCGCTGCGGCCATGAGTCCGGTCGCATAGAGCGCGAGACCGGATCGCCGCGGACGTTGCGCAGCGGGCGCGACACGACGGGGTTCAGGCGCGGATTTTTGGAAGTGGGCTCCTACCTGGGTGCAAGCCTTGTGCATCTGGCAATATTGGCGGTAGAGGGCGCGTCGGGCCGGACTCTTCCTCACCTCTGCCTCCAGCAGAGCGGTTTCCTCCGGCGTGAGCTGGTGATCGAGGTAGAGGTTGAGCAGTTCGATGAACTTGGTGTCTTTCATTTGAAATCATCTCCCAGTTTGGCACGGAGGCTTTCCCGGGCCCGGGCGATCCGGCTTTTGACCGTGCCGACCGAGAGGTTGAGAATGGCTGCGATCTCCTCGTAAGAGAGATTCTTGATATTGCGGAGCGTGAGGATTTCGCGGTGCTTGGCGCTGAGTTTGGCCATGCCTTCGCTGATCTTGTCCACAAACTCCTGGGTCACGGTGATGTCGTCCGGAGTCTCAAGCTCGGCCGGGATGATTTCGGCGAGCGTCGTCTCGTTGTCCGGCCCAACCGGCTGGTCGAAAGAGATGGTGTGATCGCGCTTGCGGCGCCACCAATACCAGTAGCGGTTGCGGGCCAGATTGGTCGCAATCTGGTATAGCCAGGTTGAGAAGGCGGAGTCCCCGCGGAAATTCACCAAGCCGCGATGGGCACGAATGAAGGCGTCCTGGGTAACCTCCTCCGCATCCTGGGCGTTGCGCAGCAACTGGTTGACCATCGCGTAGATGCGGTCCCAGTAACGCGCGACCATCTCATCAAAGGCGGCTTGATCGCCATTTTTGAAGCGATCCACGAGCACACGATCGAGGGCAACTTCCTGAGCTTTGGAGGACATACGTTCTGCCTCGCTCTGATGGGTGTATTTTTGAATTGTTCCCAAGATTTTCGCGGTTCCAGGCGGACATTGATTGTCTGTCCTTTGACGGTCAACGAATCCCCGGCTTTACGTTGGAGAAATTACTTGCCAATCTCAGCTTACAAATCTTCCTCACCCCTTTTCCAGTAATCAGGGTTGGTAGCTCAACGGTAGAGCAGCGTCCTTTTAAGTCGTTGGTTCCGGGTTCGAATCCCGGCCAACCCACCATTTTACACAAAAAATCCCCCTTCCGCATGAAACGGCTCGTCATCATCGAAGACCAGACTGCCATCAGGGAAATGCTGGTGGAGATTCTTCGCCTCGATGCGAACTATCAGCTGGTCGGAGAGAGCGGTGACGGGCAGGAGGCGCTCGCCCTCTGCCTCGAACTCCGGCCCGACCTGATCGTGCTTGATGCCAAGCTGCCCGGGCTGAACGGAGTCGATATCCTCCGTCGGCTCGTGAAAAAGCATCCGAGTGTCCGGGTTTTGGTCTTTTCGGGCCATGAAAACCCCGTCCTCGTCCGGGAGATGCTCGAGGCCGGCGCGCATGGATTTGTCGAGAAAACCGCCGGCCTTTTCGAGTTCAAGAAGGGTCTCGAAACCGTCGTCAACGGCGGCACATATTTCGGTCCCGCCGTCGCCGCTCTGCTCCGCAATGTCGTGGCCAACCCCGCCGCCAGCAGCGCGGCGGATTTTCTTACGGACCGGGAACGGGAGATTCTCCAGCTGGTCGCAGAAAGCTACAGCACCAAGGAAATCGCCGCCAAGCTGGGTATCAGCATCAAGACCGTGGACAACCACCGCACCAACCTCATGCGCAAGCTCAACCTCCACGATGTGGCCAGCCTGACACGCTATGCGCTCGAAATCGGACTGATCGAACCCAAGAAAACCCTCTAGTAAATCCTTGCCGTGACCGGCAACCTGAACCAATACGAGTCCACTGCAGCATCCGCCACTCTCCATGAACCAAGTCTCTCGTAAGTTTCTCTTCATCCTCGTCGCCGCGGCCGTGTTTCTGACCGGTTGCACCAAGAAGCCGCAACGGCCCGACCCGAGCTCCACCGTGCTTGGCCCGCAGAGCGGCGGTTTGCTGATTCCCCAGGACATCGGCACCATGACCGAGCCCGGCTCCGGCCTGCAGATGCGCGGCGATGGCGTCATTGACGACGGTTTCACGATTCGCGGACTGCTCCAACCCGTCTATTTCGATTTCGACAAGTCCGACATCAAGGCCAGCGAACGCGCCAAGCTTGATGCGGCCGCCCAATATCTGCGGGAAAATCCGCAGCACCGGATTCTCCTCGAAGGTCACTGCGATTGGCGCGGGACGGCCGAATACAATCTCGGCCTCGGCGACCGCCGGGCCAATGCCGCCAAGCAGTATCTCATCACGCTCGGTGTGGCCGACACCAAGATCGAGACGCTTTCGAAGGGCAGCCTTGAGGCGGTGAAAAACGCCGACGATACGCAGGCCGGCAAGGACCGCCGCGCCGAAGTCGTGGTTCTCAAGCAATAACTCTCCCTTCCCTGCAAAGCAAAAACCCCGGACCAACGTCCGGGGTTTTTGCTTTGTGCCGGATCGCGTCAACCGCGGGCTACGCGTTGCAGCACCCGCTCCACGGTCTCGATGCCCTTGTGCAGCACGGACAGGTCGAAACTTTCGTTGGGGGCGTGCAGATTGTCCTGCGGCAGAAACAGTCCCAGCATGATGGCATCCAGGTTCAGCTCCCGCTTGAGATCGGCGATCAGCCCCACGCTGCCGCCCTCGCGCAGGTAAAGCGGCTCCCGCCCCCACACCTCGGCGGCCGCCTGGTGGGTGGCGCGAAAGGCCCGGGCCAGCACCGGGGATTGATCCTTGGGCGTGTTGCTCCGATCGGGCGGCACCACGACATAGGGCATGGCGTCGTGTTGGTCGGTGATTTTGAGCTTCAGCCCCTTGGGGGCCCGGTCGCGGATGGCCTTGAAGATGATTTCCTTCATGCGCTCCGGCGTCTGGTTGGGCACGAGCCGGCAGCTGATTTTTACGCGGGCTTTGGCGGGAATTACCGTTTTGGTGCCCTCGCCCTGATACCCGCCGCCAAAGCCGTTGAATTCCAACGTCGGCAAAAACCGGATGGCTTCAAACGGCGTGTAGCCCGGCGGCGTGTGAAAGCTTTCGATGCCGAGGAAGGCGGCGTAGTCTTTCTCGTTCAACCCCAGTTTCGCGAGCTGTTCACGTTCCCACGGCTCCACTTCGGTCACATCGTCGTAAAACCCGGGGATGTTCACCCGGCCGTCGGGTGTATGCAGCGAGGCGCAAAGCTCGGCGAGGCCTTGGATTGGGTTGAGCAGCACTCCGCCGTTCATGCCCGAGTGCAGGTCGGTGCGCGCATTGCTCAGCTCGATTTCAAAACAAACCATGCCGCGCAGGCCCACGGTGATGACCATCTGGTCCGGATTTGGAATTCCCGTGTCCGACAAAAAGACGAAATCCGCCCCGGCCAGCTTGGCTTTGTGCTCGCGGAGGAAATCCTTGAAGTGTTTGCTGCCCACCTCCTCCTCGCCCTCGATGACGAACGTGATGCGCAGCGGCACCTGGGGGTCTTTTTCAAGGAGCCGCCCCACCCCGGCGATGTGGGCCATCAGCGGCCCCTTGTTGTCGGCCGTGCCGCGGCCATAAAGGCGCCCGTCGCGCTCCACCGGTTCAAATGCCGGCGTGGTCCAGAGTTCGAGCGGATCGGGCGGCTGCACGTCGTAATGGCCGTAGATGATGACGTGGGGCCACGAGGGGTCGCCGGCCCGTTTGGCGACAATCACGGGATGCCCGGCCGTCGGCACATATTCCACGGCAAAGCCGATTTCTCGCAAGAGGCTGCCGGCAAGTTCGCGGGCGCCTTTCATGCCCTCGGCGAAGGCCGGATCGGCGGAGACACTGGGGTGGCTGACGTATTCCTTGAGTTTGGCTACAGGGTCGAACATCCGGCAAACGTGACAGGGATTCTTACGCCCGGCCAACGGAAAAGAAAACTATTAGGACCGGCGGACCGGCCGGACAAGCGCGCTGCTCCGCGGCCGGATCTACTCTTGCCGGCGGTTGGCTTCGTAGATCGGCAGCACCTCCGGCATCCATTTCCGCAGATCCGCAATGCGGCGGTCATGCGTGGGGTGCGTCGACAGAAAAACCGGCAGGCGAGGACCGGAACCGGCGGCGGTCATCTTTTCCCAGAAACTGATCGCCGCGCGCGGGTCATACCCGGCTTTGGCGGCATAGCGGATGCCGATGTAGTCGGCCTCGCTTTCATGGGCGCGGGAAAACGCCAGCATCCCGCCGCCCGCGAGCAGGCCGTAGCCGGCGAGAATCAGATCCCGGTTTTTGGCATCGCCGGTGCCGGCATCGAGCACCGCACCGCCCGCTGCGGCGATGATGCCCTGCGACATGCGCTCCGCGCCATGCCTGGCCGTCACGTGGGCGATCTCGTGACCGATGACGGCCGCCAGTTCGTCATCGGACGCGACGAGGTGGATCAACCCGGTGTAAACGCCCACTTTGCCGCCCGGCAGCGCGAAGGCATTGATGGTGTCGCCGCCGTCAAAGACGACGAACTCCCATGCCGCTCCCGGCAGCGCATTGCCAACGGCCGTTGCGATGCGCCGGCCGATGCGCTGCACCCGCTCGTTCATCGCCGGGTCGGCCGACACGGCTTCCTTCGCCTTGATGTCCGCAAAAGCCGCCGCGCCCTGGGCCACATCGTCCACCGGCAGAATGAAGGCGGTGCGGCCGGTTTCCGGCACCGTGTAACATCCCGCCAACAGGAGGATAGCCGGGACGAGGAGGCTGCGCATGAACCGCTTCATGCCGGCGAGTGTGCCGGATTTGTCCCGCCGGCCAAGGCCCAAGTTGGCCGGGTGGAACAGCTCAGTGTTTGAAATGCCGTATGCCGGTAAAGACCATGGCCATCCCGCGCGCATCCGCGGCGGCGATGACTTCCTGGTCCCGCACGGAGCCGCCGGGCTGGATGGCACATGTGGCACCCGCATCCGCGGCGGCGATCAGCCCGTCCGCGAAAGGAAACAGCGCTTCGCTGGCCACAACGGAACCCTGCAAATCAAGCTTCGCCTCGCCGGCCTTCCAGACGGCGATGCGCGAACTGTCCACCCGCGCCATCTGGCCGGCGCCCACGCCGAGGGTCTGCTCACCGCGCACGTAGACGATGGCGTTTGATTTCACATGCTTGCAGACTTTCCAGCCAAACATCATCGCGTCCCACTCCTCTGCGGTCGGCTGCCGCTTCGTCACCACCTTGAAGTCGGCGCGGTTGCCCAGCGGCTTGTTCCGGTCCTGCAGCAGCACCCCGCCGATCACGGAACGGATTTCCTGCAGCGAATCGGCGCCGATGCCCTCTTTTGCCACCATGAGGCGAAGATTCTTTTTCTTCGAAAGAATCGCCATGGCCTCGTCGCTGAAGTGCGGGGCGATGATGACTTCGGTGAAAATCTCCGCGATGGCCTGCGCGAGGGTGCCGCCGAGCGTGTGGTTCACGATGATGATGCCGCCAAACGGTGCCTGCCGGTCCGTCGCATAGGCCTTTTCCCAGGCTTCCTCCAGGGTGTCCGCGCTCGCGACCCCGCAAGGGTTGGTGTGTTTGAGAATCGCCACGGTGGGTTTTTCGAATTCACCGATCAGGTAGGTCGCGGCAGTGATATCGAGGATGTTGTTGTAGGAAAGTTCCTTCCCCTGCAGCTGGGCAAAGTGCTCGTGGAAGGTGCCGTAAAGCGCCGCCTGCTGGTGCGGATTTTCGCCGTAGCGCAGGGTCTGGGCCTTCTTATAGTTCAGGGAGAGCTTTTCGGGGAATCCGCTGAGTGCCGCGAGGTCGGGCGTCTCCATCTGTTTTTCCAGATAAGCCGCGATGGCCGTGTCATAGCTGCCCGTGCGCTGGAAAACCTTGAGTGCAAGTTTGCGGCGCAGCGCGCCGAGGTCAGCCGGATTGGCGAACGCCGCTAGCACGGCACCGTAGTCACCGGGATCGCAAACCACCGTCACGCTCTCATGATTCTTCGCCGCGCTGCGCAGCATGGAGGGGCCGCCGATGTCGATGTTTTCGATGGCCTCCTCGAACTCGACGTGCGGCTTCGCCACCGTCTGCTCAAACGGATAAAGGTTCACCACGACGAGGTCGATCAGGTCGATGCCGTGCTGCTTGGCGGCGGCCAGATGGTCGTCCTTGTCGCGGCGGCACAGCAGACCGCCGTGGATTTTCGGATGCAGGGTTTTGACGCGGCCCTCCATCATCTCGGGGAATCCCGTGTGCTCGCCGACCTCTGTCACCGGCAGGCCGGCGCCGGCCAGCAGCCGCGCGGTGCCGCCGGTGGAAAGCAACCGGTAGCCGTGCTGACGGACGAGAGCCGTGGCAAATTCCGCCAGGCCGGTTTTGTCACTGACGGAGAGGAGCGCAAGTCGTGCCATAAGTTGGCGCGTTTCTGCTTCGCACCGGCGGGCGCGGCAAGTCCGGAATGCCTTGTTCGGCCTGGCGGCTTGCCGCTGGCGAAAATCTGCCTTCTCTGTGCCGCGTGACCAGCTCGACCGAACTTCCCGGCCTCACCGCCCGCCTCGACAAACTCTGCTACCACCATGGCGGCAGCAGCCTGCCGGCGGACAAGCCCCACGCCTTTGTTTACTTCATCACCATCCAGAACCGCTCCGACCGCACCGTTACCCTGCTCGGCCGCAAGTGGGTCATCACCCATGCGGATGGCGGCCAGCTGGTGATCGAAGGCGACAAGATCGTCGGCGAAACGCCGCGGCTCGAGCCCGGCGAAGAGTTTTCCTACAACAGCTACCACATGACCGGCGACGATGCGACCGTCCGCGGCTGCTTCCACGGCATGGACGAACAGGGGGCCAAGATTCACGTCCAGTTGCCGGCCTTCGCCCTCGTCATACCCCGCGGCGAAGAAAAATGAGCTTCCGTTTCGCGCGACATCCGCTCCCTATGCAGCCAGATGAAGTTGATTGATCTTAACCCGGCCGGCGGCATCGGCGCGAATGCGCACCTGATCCGGATCGGCGACCTTTCGATATTGGTGGACTGCGGCATGAATCCCAAGCTGAGCGGCCGGCAAGCCACCCCGGACCTGAAGCCGCTGCGTGGCACCGCCTTGGACCTGATCATCATCACGCACTGCCATCTGGACCATATCGGCAGCCTGCCGCTTGCCTTGCGGGATCATCCCAACACCCCGGTCATCATGACGACATCCAGCCGCATGCTGATCGAACGGATGCTGCACAATTCCGCCAGCGTCATGATGCGCCAGAAGGCCGAGGGTGATGCGCCCGACATGCCCCTCTTCACGCACGACGAGGTGGACCGCATTGCCGGCCGCCTGACCGGGTTGCCCTTCCGCCACGCCAAAAAATTCCGCGGCCGGCGTGACGAGGTCGAGATTACCTTTCACCCCGCCGGCCATATCGCCGGTGCGGCCGGCGTGGAACTCAGACGCAAGCACCGGCAAATTTTCATTACCGGTGACGTGCTCTTCGAGGACCAGCGCATTTTGCCCGGGGCCAAGTTTCCGGCCGGACATTTCGACACTCTCATCATGGAAACCACCCGCGGCGCCACGGAGCGCCGTGCGAGTCACACCCGGGCCGCCGAGATGGAACGTCTCGTCACGGCCATCAACGACACCATCCAACGCGAAGGCTCTTTTCTCATCCCCGTCTTTGCGCTGGGCCGGATGCAGGAGTTGCTGACGATTCTCCACGACGCCCGCAAATTCGGCAAACTGGTGGAATGCCCCATTTACGCCTCGGGCCTGGGGATGGATCTGTGCGATTATTTCGATGAAATCAGCCGGAAGACGAAGCACATCCAGTTCACCCGCCATGTGATCAAGGATCTCAAAATCCGGCCGATGCCGCGCAAGTTCACGCCGGGCGAGCCCCCGCCCCAGGCCGGCCTCTATGTCCTCGGTTCGGGCATGATGGTGGAAAACACCCCCAGCTACGGCGTGGCGGCGGGCATGCTCGGGCACGCGCGCAACACCATCGGCTTTGTCGGCTATTGCGACCCTGAGACGCCCGGCGGCGAACTCCTTGCCGCGAAGCCCGGTGACACATTTCTCTTCGCCAAGGCCAACGTGAAGACCAAGGTGAAAGCCCGCGTCGAGCGCTTTGAACTCAGCGGCCACGCCGACCGCGAGGATCTGCTCGAGTTCGCCATCCAGGCTTCGCCGCGCAGCATCGTCCTGACGCACGGTGACCAGCCGGCTCGAGACTGGTTTGTCCGGGAACTCGGCCGCGCCCTGCCCGACGCAAAAATCATCGATCCGACCCCGGGCAAGGAATACCAAGTCTAGTAGCATGCTATGAACACCGAAATTCCTTCCGTTGTCATTGCCTCCCTTGCCCGTCAGCTGGCCTTTGTGAGCGCCGTTGTTGGCGGCTTCGCCATCACTTATCTCGCCGTGTTATTATCAATGGCAGATCGTCGGCGAATTATTGGTGTTGCGGCAGGCTTTGCCATGTTTTGCGCCGCCAACTTGCTCGTCTGCGCCTTGGCCTGGTCTCTCTATGCCGGCATGTATGAGGCCAAACCGTCTGGATTCACGGTTCCTGTGGCTGAGTTCCAGACCAAGCTGCGCTGGCTTAACGGTGCACTGGTCGCAGGTTTGGTATGCTTTCTGGCAGCTTTGGGCCTCGGTGGCTGGATACGTTCCCGTTCGTTGGGCGTTGTTACCACCGGCTTTGCTTTGCTCGCTTTGATCGCCGTTGCATTTGTTCTCCGCGGCGTCGTGGTCTGACTCCTAGGCTTGCAGCAACTCACGCAAGCGCCGACAAGCGTCCGCAGTGCCGGCCACATAGAAGATCCGTTCCATGCGCAGGTCGAATTGCTGCAGTGGAAAAGGTGATGGACTGACGTAGTCGACGATGCCGCCTGCCCCCAACACCAGAGGCACGGCGGCCGCGATGTCCCACACCTTCACGTTGTGATCCACGACGGCATCAATCAACCCGGCCGCCACATAGGCGAGATGGAGCGTGCTGCTGCCCAGGCCGCGGATCTTGTAATTGCCCGCGAGCAGACCGGCATGCGGCGCATAGCGTTTGTCATACGGACTGTGAAAGCCGATCATGCTCTGTGCGGTGAGATTGCCGCCGCGGAGAGCTACCGGGCGGTCGCCGCAGTAGACGCCCTGCCCCGCTCCGCCATGAATCAGCTGCCGGCCGGCCAGATCGTAGACCGCACCGAAAACCGGGCGGCCCTGCTCAAGCAGGGCCAGGCTGATGGCGCAGTGCGGGATACCCAAAGCGAAATTGTTCGTGCCGTCGATGGGGTCGAGCACCCAGGCGTAGCGTGCCGTCACCGGCAGCGGAGCCCCGTCATGGGACAACTCCTCGCTGAAAAACTGGTCCTCGGGAAAGGCCGCGGAAAGCTCCCGAAAAATATTTTCCGAGATCGCCACGTCGGCGGTCGTGACGCGGGTGCCATCCGGTTTCCAACTGGTCCGCGCGCGGCCAAGTTCGCGGTGCATGAGTTCGGTCTGCGCCAGCACGGCCCGGCGGGCGGCCTCGCAACGGGCGCTCAGGGAGATCGGCGTGCTCACGTTTGGTAATCGTGGAGCTGAGGATCACGCCGGGGCGGCAACCGGCGGCTGCGAAAACGTTGCCTGGGGGCGGAACCCGCGGCGCCGGCCGGAGGCGCATCGGGGTCCGGCATGCTGCAGGGCGGCTCGCCGCCCAATTCCTCCTCCAGCGAATCCGGGTCGGCGCCTTCTTCCAGCTTGCGCACGACTTCTTCCATCTGACCGTCGATCGGCTCACCCGTAAGCTCGGCCATGCGCCGCATCATGCGGGCCATTGCCCGTGGGTCGTTTTCGTCCACATGGGAAAATTCGCGCTCCATTGCCCCCATGGCCGCTTCCATGCGGGGATCTTCCGCGGCTCCGTCGTTGTCCGCGGCCGGCGGCTCTCCGCGGTTGCCGGCAGAAGTGACCGCAAAGCTTGAGAGCAGCTTCACCAGCGTGTGCGCCGGGTCGTCCGGACAGCGCGGCGTGGTGCGTCCTTGGGCCAGAGTTTTGGCATAAAACTGGTAAACCGTGTGGTGCACGGGACAGTAATACTCGTAGATGGGCATGTCTGAGAAACGCTAGGGTGTCGGCGGTCGCTTGGCAAGTTGGTGGCCATGGCGCACGACGGCTTCGCGTCCGCCGGCATTGAGCCGGTCGAGCACGGCGGCCAACCGCCGACGCTTCTCATCCCCCTCTGCAAACATCTCCAGTTGCCCACCCTTGTCGACCACGCCGGAAAACCGCACGCTGACCAAACGCAGTGGTCGTCGCCGCGTCCAGGCGGCCTGGAGCAAGGGCGTGACAAACGGATAAAAAGAAGCTTCCAGATCGCTGGCCACGGCCAGGCTGTGCGCATGTGAGGTCTGGGTGAAGTCGGGGTAGCGCACCTTCACCGTGATGGTGGTGACCCGTTTTCCGTCCTGCCTGATTTTGGGCAGCAGTTCGTCAATCATCCGCTTGGCGACTTGCTCGATGGCGGCAAAATCCCCGACGTCGGTGCCAAAGGTCTCCTGTTGCGAATAGCTTTTGGCGTCCTCGTCGTCGGTTTCGACCGGTCGATCATCCTCGCCCCGCGCCATGGCCAGGAAGGCTCGCCACTCGCGACCGAGCAGTGCCGCCAGTTCGCTCTCGCTGCGCTCCAAAATATCCCTGACCCGGTGCAAACCGCGCGCCTTCAGCGCGGCTTCGGTTTTGGTTCCGACGCCGGGCAGCTTGCCGACAGGGAGTGGCGCGAGGAAGGACGCCTCGGCGCCCGGCGGCACCACGACAAATCCGCGCGGCTTCCGCAGTTTCGATGCGATTTGGGCTACAAGTTTGTTGGCCGCCAGGCCCATCGAAACCGGAATCTGCAGCTCGGACCACAACCGGTCCTGGAGTCCCTTCACCGCCGCCTCGACGGCAGATGCCGATCTGAACCCGCACGGGCCGAGATCGAGGTAGCCCTCGTCGATTGAGTTGCGCTGCACAACCGGCGTGAGCTGCTCACAGAGGTCGAACATCCGGCGCGACATGCGGCCGTAGAGACCCGAGGTGTGCGGGATGAGCTGCAGGTCCGGACAAACCCGGAGTGCGCGCGCCGTCGGCATGGGGGTGTAAACCCCGCAGGCTCGGGCCTCATAGCTGGCGGACGAGATGATGCCCCGCTCCCGGCCCCCCACCGCGCATTTCGTGCCCCTCAGCTCCGGCCGCAAAGCCTGCTCGCACGACACGAAGAAGGCGTCGGCATCGAGATGAACGATGATCGGCAGAGACGGCACCCATCCCCGCTAACAGCTGCCGGCCGGCTGACAACCCAAGGTTGGGAAAACACCAGCGGAAGCAGCCGGGGTGTTAAAGCCGGATTCCGGCCACCTCTCGGTGCGGGCCGCTGCCGGCATGTCGCACCATCAACTCGTAAAGCGCCTCGGGATTGAGCACGGCCGAGACCACGACCAGTTCGTGCCCGCTGACCACGGCCACACACACCTTGCGTGGATCATCGGTGTCCTCAGGCACGTAAATCATCACGGTGTCGTCACCATCCAAAACGCCGACCATCCGGCTCCAGCCGCGGCGTTGCATCTTGGCGTCGGCATCACGCAGGAGCTGGGCCTGTGACCAACGGGTATCCGGGTCGTTCAACCGATAGATGCCCACGCTGGCGCGGCGCAGCCCTTTGAGGGCCCGGCGTGCTTCCGCAATCTCACCGTTGCCGGAGAAACTGAGCCCGCCGCGCAGGGCTGCCACCGTAACCCGGCCGATGTTCAGCTGCACCTTGGTTTCCCAGGTGGTCCCGGTCGAGCGGACGATCTGCCGGCGCAGCTCATCGGCTTCAGGGTCGAGGCTGAGGAAGCTCCACGCTGCCGCGGCGAGGAGCACGAACGGCGCAAGGATGACAGCCGCCAGCACCCAGGGCCAGTGCCGACGGATTTGCGGAGGAGTAGCGGTGGCCATGGCGTGGGAGTGACGACTGGATTCAGACTCCCGTGCGGGCGCTTACCTTGATCTTCCGCAGCGGCTCCACATTGAGCTTTTCGCCCAGCTTCGCAATCTGCTCCGCCTGGATGCGGCCGACGATGTTGACGAGCACGACCTTGCCGCGCTTCTCGATGACGGTGACCACAAGTCCGTCGATACTGTCTTCGCCGTCCGCTTTCATGAAGATAGCGACATCATCACCTTCGTCGCCGGATTCCTGCACGGTGACGATTTTCTCCCAGCCGCGTTTGTCGAGGTCGGCGCGGATGCCCGCGATGCGCTCCATGGCGGAGTCCCGGTTGGTCTGGTCCAGGCCCACGACGTTGACCCGCACGTGGCGGATGTTGCGCAACAACTCGGCCGCTTCGGGCTCGTGTGCCGAGGCCAGCTTGGCGGCAAATTTGAGCAGGCCGGCCCGGACATTGATTTCCACATATTCGCACCCGGCGGCCGGCGCGAAGACGCCGAAGTCAACGGCACCCTCGGAAGCATGCGTGAAGGCGGGTGCGCCCAAACCGAGGGCGGCGACCAGAAGACTGGAACGAAACAGTGTTTTCATGGGATGAAGGTTATTGGGGGTTTTCCGGGACACGGTGCCCCGGGTTGTCTCCAATACCCTCCTCCACCCGCTTAAGTTGCAGGATTCCCGTCAGGCCCGCGTTTTCGTCGCATTTTGGGTCCACCGCACCAGCGCCCGGCCGGTGAGCGAACGTGGCTCGCACTCGATGCCGCTTCGCGGCCCGGCATAGATCAATTCGCCGCCTTCTTTGCCGCCGCCCGGTCCCAGGTCGATGAGCCAGTCCGCGAGGTTAATCACGTCGAGGTTGTGCTCGATGATGATGATGGTGTTGCCCGCATCCCTCAGTTGAAACAGGAGGTCCATGAGCCGCTGGATGTCGGTCCAGTGCAGCCCAGTCGTGGGTTCGTCCAAGATGTAGAGCGTCTGCCCCTGCTGGCGCTTGCCGAGCTCCAGCGACAATTTCAGCCGCTGAGCTTCGCCGCCGGACAGCGTGGGAGCAGGCTGGCCGAGTTTGAGGTAACCGAGGCCCACCGTTTCGAGCGTCTGCAGGCGGTCGAGAATGCGGGGAATGTTGCGGAATAGTCCGATGGCCTCGCGCACGGTCATGTCGAGGACGTCCGCGATCGAGCGGCCATGAAACAGGATCTCCAGCGTGGCGCGGTTGAAGCGCCGGCCTTCGCAGCTCGGGCAAGGCGCGTAGGCATCCGCCATGAACTGCATGTCGAGCTTGATGGCGCCGTCACCCTGGCAGCGCTCGCAGCGCCCGCCCCGCACGTTGAACGAGAACCGGCTCGCCTTGTAACCGCGCACTTTGGCCAGCGGCACCTGGGCATAGAGATCGCGCAAATGGTCGAGAAGCCCGGTGAACGTGACCGGGTTGGAGCGCGGACTCCGGCCGATGGGCGCCTGGTCCACGAGCACCAGTTTTTCAAAAAAATCGAGATTTTCGATGTGGCGGTGCTTTCCCGGAATGCCCTTCGCGCCGTTCAGCTTCCGCGCCGCGGCCACCGCCAGCACATCGTTGACAAGCGTGCTCTTGCCCGAACCCGAAACCCCGGTGACGCAAGTCAACAGCCCCACGGGGAACTTTGCATCGATGCCGCACAGGTTGTTCGCGCGCGCCTCGCGCACGGTCAGCCAGGCACCGTCCGGCGCCTTTGCCGGCGATTCGCGTGTGACGCGCTGCTTTCCGGCCAGATAGGGACCGGTGCGGGAAAGTTTGGCCGGCAGCGCGACACAGGCGGTCGGCGGGCCTTGGAAGAGCACCTGCCCGCCGTCGGCCCCCGCTTCCGGTCCCATCTCGATCAATTCGTCGGCCAGACGCATGGTGTCCTCGTCGTGTTCGACCACGACCACGGTATTGCCGCGGTCACGGAGTTCGATGAGCTGCGCCAGCAGCCGGTCATTGTCGGCCGGGTGCAGGCCCACGCTGGGTTCGTCCAGCACGTAGATGACGCCCATCAACCCCATGCCCAGTTGCGTGGCCAGCCGCACGCGTTGGGCTTCACCTCCGGAAAGGGTCGCATACTCCCGGTCCAACGTCAGGTAGCCCAGCCCGGTCTGATGCAGAAAATGCAGCCTTTGCTCAATGCCCGCAATCACCTCGGCCAGTGCCGGATTTCCAGCCAGACTCCCGGCGATGCCGCGCATGGATTCACGGGCGGCGGTGACATCCATGGCCAAAAAGTCCGGATAGGCCGGCCCGCCGGGCAAGCGCACCGCGCAGCTGCGGGCGTTGAGGCGCGTTCCGCCACACTCGGGACAGGTGCCGCTCACCATGTAGGCGGTCAGTCGGGCTCTGAATCCCTCACTGGCCGTGTCGCGAAAACTTTCCTCCAGATCGGCGATCACGCCCGCAAAGGGCATCGTTTTGGGCTCGCGCATGCGGCGCAGTTTGAACGCAAACAGGCGCTCGCCTGCCCCATGCAGGATGGCGTGGCGGGCAGCCTCCGGCAAATCCTGCCAAGGCCGGTCGGGATCGAAGGGCAGTTGCTCGGCCAGCTGCTTCAGGAGCGCATTGTGCCGGATGATCAGGTTTCTCCCGCCGATACGCCAGGCCTTGAGGGCACCTTCCCGCACACTCTTCGCCGGGTCCGGCACCAGCAGTTCCGGCACAAAGCGCAGCTGGCGGCCAAGGCCGCCGCAGGTCTCGCAGGCACCTTCCGCGTGGTTGAATGAAAAGTGCCGCGGTGTAAGGCGCTCGAACACATCGCCGCAAAGGTCGCAGGCCAGATGCTGGCTCAGCGGCAGTTCGCGCCAGGGCGCTTCCGGCGATTTCTGCGCAAGGACGAGCGCGCGGTCTTTGCCCTCGCGGAAGGCCAGCTCCAGCGAATCGGCCAGCCGGGCCCGCTGTTCGGCCATGGCCACCAGCCGGTCCACGACCAATTCGACGGTCAGCTCCTTGGTTCCGGCGGGCACAAGGTTGGGTTCGTCGAGGTTTTTGATCTCGCCGTCGAGCCGCACCCGCTGGAAACCCCGCTGGCGCAGGCGAGGCAGTTCGTCGCGCAGCACACTCGGCCTCGCCCGCAGCGCCGGTGCCAGCACCATCACCCGTTCGCCGGCGCACTCGGTCAGCACCCGCTGCACATTGTCATCCAGCGAGCGCCGGACCACGCGGCCACCGTCTTTGGGACAATGCTGCTCGCCGGCCAGCGCCCAGAGCAGACGGGCGTAGTCGGCGATCTCCGTCTCCGTCGCGATGATGCTGCGCGGTCCGCCCGCCCCCGTGCGCTGCTCGATTGCGAGCACGGGCGAAAGCCCGTGGATAAAATCGACGTCCGGCCGTTTCAGCTGGTCCAGCACGGCCCGGGCCTGCGTGGACAGCGACTCCATATATTTGCGATAGCCCTCGGCGTAGAGGGTGTCGAAAGCCAGCGACGACTTGCCCGAACCGCTTGGGCCGGTGATGACCGTGAGCTTGCCGCGCGGGATGCGCAGCTCGAGGTTCCGGAGGTTGTGCTCCCGGGCGCCCTTGATGTGGATGTGCGTCGCGGCCTGCATGCGGGAAACGCGCAATCTACGCAATTGGCCCCCGCGTCAAAGCGGAAGTGCCGGTGGCCCCGCCGGCTGCTCCTTGCTTTATGACTTGCTGGCCACGGGCCGATTCCTTTCATCCATGCCAGAATCCCGTATCGGATAGCAAACCCCACCCCGCATTGCAGAAGCCTCCCACCGGGAGGTTTTTTCACTCCCGGGTTCACCACCAAAACTCATGTCCTACCGCAATCAACCTACCCGTCTGCGCAAACCGGCCCTGGCCGTCTGCCTCAGCCTGCTGCTCTCGGCCATGCCCGCCCACCTGCCCGGCTATTCGTTTGGCTCCGGCGAAGTCAAAGGCAGTTTCGACACCACGGTTTCCGTGGGCGCCCTTTACCGCCTGGATGACGCCGATCCCGCCCTGATCGGCCGGACCAACGGCGGCACCCAGAACTCGGTCAACACCGACGACGGCAACCTGAACTACGAAAAGGGCTGGGCCTCGCACCTGCTCAAGGTCTCGCACGACTTCCAGGTTTCCCGCCAGAATCTGGGGCTCTTCGTCCGCGGCTACTATTTCGTCGATTTGATCGCCGACGAAACCAAGCGCACGGCGCTCAGCCAGCAGGCGAAGGACCGCGTCGATCGCGGCCGTGAGCTGCTCGACCTCTATGCCTCCGGCTACTTCGACATCGGGGACATGCCGGTGGATGTGCGCATCGGCCGGCAGGTGCTGAGCCTTGGCGAGAGCACCTTCATCCCCAATGGCATCAACGTCGTCAATCCGGTGGATCTTTCGAAGCTGCGTGTGCCGGGCGCCGAGCTCAAGGAAGCCTTTCTCCCCGTCAACATGCTCAAGGTTTCGCTCGGTGTCACCCCGAAGCTGACGCTGGAGCCCTTCTGGCTGCTGGAATTCCGGCGCAACGAACTCGAACCCGCGGGCACCTATTTCTCGACCAACGATTTTGCCAGCCGCGGCGGCAGCACCGTCTGGCTGGGCTTCGGCGGCATTCCGGACCGCACGGGCGTCAGCGGCACCGGCGGACTTGGCGGCATCCCCCGTGACCGCGACCGCGAGGGCAACAATTTCAGCCAGTTCGGTGTGGCGGCCCGCTACCTTGCCGACAGCGGCACCGAGTATGGGTTCTACCTCGCCCGTTACCACAGCCGCTCTCCGGTGATCAGCGCCCGCACTCCCGCCGGGCCGATCAGCGCGGCGCTGGTCCAGGCAACTGCGACCAACCTGGCCAATGCCCAGTTGGTCCCGGCCATGGCGGGTGCCGGCATCCCTCCGGCCACCATTGCGGCGGTTTTGCCCCAATTGCTCGGCGCCGCGCTCACCAATGTGCCCGCCGGTTCGCTGCCACCGGGGCTGGTGCCTTTTGCCCCGTTTTACCCCGGGGCCGTGGCCATCGCGGCGGGTGCCCGTCAGATCGGGCTGCTTAGCGCCGCGCAGACCGGTCGTTACTTCATCGAATACCCCGAGGACATCGGCATGCTCGGCGTGAGTTTCAACACCGACCTCGGCGCGACCGGCATCTCTTGGCAGGGCGAAGTCTCCTACAAGAACGATGTGCCGCTGCAGGTGGATGACGTGGAACTGCTCTTCGCCGCCCTCTCCTCCCTCGCCCCGCAGTTTGGCGCGAGCAACCAGATCGGCAATTTCCTCGGCCAATACGGCCGGGAGATTCCCGGCTACCGTCGCCATGACGTCTGGACGGCGCAGACCACGATGACCAAGGTTTTTGGCCCCCGCCTCGGCGCCAGCCAGTTGGTCCTTGTCGGAGAAATCGGCGGCGTCTGGGCCAACCTTCCTTCGAAGGACACACTCCGTTACGACGGCCCCGGCACCTTCACCAGCGGCAGTGCCGCCAACATGGTTACCAGCGGCAACGGCAACCTGCCCGCCACCCCCAGCAACCGGTTTGCCGACAGTTTCTCCTGGGGTTACCAGATTGCCGCGCGGCTTGACTACAACAACGCCTTCGCCGGCGTAAACATGTCGCCCTCCATCGCCTTCGTGCATGACGCCGGCGGCACCACGCCCCTGCCGCTGGGCAACTTCATCGCCGGCCGTAAGAGCATCACGCTCGCGACCGAGTTCACCTTCCAGAACGCCTGGGCCCTGGAGGTCCGCTACGTGAACTTTTTCGGTGCCGAGCGCTACAACCTGCTCAGTGACCGGGACTTTGTTTCCACCGCCCTCCGTTACTCGTTCTAATTGCGACTCCACCCCATCATGAAATCCAAATTTCTTACTACCGGCCTGACCCTCACCCTTCTCGGGCTTCCCCTTGCCGCCCAGGTCAGCGAGTCCGAAGCCGCCCGCCTCGGTCAGGACCTGACACCGCTGGGCGCAGAGCGCGCCGGCAATGCAGCGGGAACCATCCCCGCGTGGGACGGCGGCATCACCACCCCGCCGGCCGGCTACGTCGTGGGCAGCCACCACCCCGATCCTTTTGCCGCCGACCAGCCGCTCTATACCATCACGGGCGAAAATCTTGCGGAGCACGAAAGCAGTCTCACCGCAGGTCACGCCGCGCTGCTTAAAACCTACCCATCGACCTACAAACTCGTCGTCTATCCCAGCCGGCGCAGTGCATCGAACCCCGAGCGTATCTATGAAGCCACCCGGCGCAACGCGACGACGGCTCGTCTGGTCAACAACGGGGCCGGTTTCGAAAACGCCATCGTCGGCATCCCCTTCCCTCTTCCGCAAAACGGCCTCGAGGTCATCTGGAACCACCTCACCCGCTATCGCGGCGTGGCCGCCGCCCGCTACATCGGCCAGGCGGCACCGACCCGCGGCGGCAGCTACACGATGGTCGATTTCGAGGACGATTTCCTCTTCAACTACACCCGCGAGGATGTCACCGCGGCGGATCTGGACAACGTCCTGATCTACTTCAAGCAGGCCGTCGTGGCGCCCGCCCGGCTTGCCGGGTCGATTCTTATCGCCCACGAGACGCTGGATCAGGTTAAGGAACCGCGGCGGGCCTGGGTCTACAATGCCGGCCAGCGCCGCGTGCGCCGCGCACCAAACGTCGCCTACGACAATCCCGGCACCGCCGCCGACGGCATGCGCACCAGCGACCAGTTCGACATGTTCAACGGTGCGCCCGACCGCTACGAATGGAAGCTGGTCGGCAAGCAGGAACTGATCGTGCCCTACAACTCCTACCGGCTGCACAGCGACAGCGTGAAATACCGCGACATCCTCACGCCGCTCCACATCAACCAGGATCTGGCCCGCTATGAACTGCACCGGGTCTGGGTCGTCGAGGCCACACTGAAGCCCGGAACCTCCCACATCTACAGCCGGCGCACTTTCTACGTCGACGAGGACAGCTGGCAGATTCTTGCCGTGGATCAATATGACTCCCGCGGCCAGCTGTGGCGCGTGTCGGAGGCGCATTGCATCAACTACTACGATGCAAAAACCTTCTGGAGCACGCTGGAAGTCCATACCGATCTCCTCGCCGGGCGCTACCTCGCCATCGGCTTGGACAACGAAGGCAAGATGTATGATTTCGGCGTCAAGCGCACGCCGGCGGACTACAGCCCCGATGCCCTGCGACGCGCCGGCGTGCGGTAAGACAGCCGGTTTGGCTCTCCGGGCGGGGCCGGTGCCCCGGCCGGAACGGCTTTATCACCATCGTGGCCGGAACACACTCCGGTCACGATTCACGCGTTGGCTGATAGGTGCCGTCTTTCTGCCGGCCTTGGCCGCCGCTGCGCCGCGTTCGTTGCTCCTCGACGTCGCGGTGGCGCCGGCAACCATGGTCGCGGTGGGTGAACGTGGCGGCATATTTCGGTCCACCGATGCCGGCGCTACCTGGCAGCAGGCCAACAGCGGCACCCATGCCACCCTCACCGCCGTCGCTTTTCTGCCCGACGGCCGGCACGGCTGGGCGGTCGGACACGATGCCATCATTCTGGCGACCACCGATGCCGGGCTCAGCTGGAACCGGGTTTACCAAGGGGAAAATTTGGATGATCCGCTGCTCGATGTTTGCGCCGTGGATGAGACCAATCTCATCGCCATCGGTGCCTACGGCCAGTATGTTGAAAGCCGTGACGGCGGGAAAACCTGGAACACGCGCCGAATTCAGGAAGACGACTACCATCTCAACCGCATCACCCGTGCCGCGGACGGAACCCTCTACATCGCCGGCGAGCACGGCACGCTGCTGCGTTCCGGCGACAACGGCGGGACATGGGAAGGCATTCACACCCCCTACGACGGGTCCTTTTACGGCGTGCTGCCCCTGACGGAAGACAGCCTGATCGCCTACGGCCTGCGCGGCCGCATCTACCGGTCGGAAGATCGCGGTGACGATTGGGCGGCCGTGGCCAACGACCGGCGCGTGCTCCTCGCCTGCGCCCTGCGGCTGCGTTCCGGCGCCGTCGTGCTGGCCGGGCAGGCCCGGATGTTTTTCATCAGCCACGATGAAGGCCGCACCTTCGTTCCCTGGGATGCTCCCCTCACTACCGCCGTGGCCGAGCTGGTGGAAGCCTCCGACGGCACGCTGCTCGCTTTCGGTGAAGCCGGTCTCTCCCGGTTGCCCGCCCCGCCCGCCTCCCCATGAACGCGTTTACGATCCGCGTCGCCGCGCTGGTTTTTCGTCACCGGTTGTCCCTGCTCATCGGCTTTGGGTTGCTTACCTTGCTGATGGTCTGGTCGGCGGCGCACACGCGGGTTGACGCGAGCTTCAACAAGCAACTGCCGCAGCAGCACGAATACATCCGCAATTTCGTCAAATATCAGGACCAATTCGGCGGCGCCAACCGGGTGGTGATCGCGCTGATGGCGCGGGAAGGCGACATCTTCACCCCCGGTTTTTTCGCCGCGCTCAAGGCCGCCACCGACGAGGTTTTCTACATGCCGGGGGTCGACCGGGCGCAGGTGCAGTCGCTTTTCACCCCCAATGTCCGCTACATCGAGGTCGTGGAGGACGGGTTCTCGGGCGGCAACGTGATTCCGGCGGACTTCACCCCAACGCCGGAAAATTTCGCCCGCGTGCGCGAGAACATCATCAAGTCCGGCCGGGTCGGACAGCTCGTCGCCAACGATTTTTCCGGCGCCATCATCTCCGCCCAGCTGCTGGAAGTGGATCCGGGCACCGGCCGGCGGCTGGATTACACGCAGGTCGCCCGTTATCTGGAGGAAAAAATCCGCGACCGCTTTGCCGGCGGCGAGGTCGAAGTGGCCTACGGCGTGCACATCATCGGCTTTGCCAAGGTCATCGGCGACATCAGCGACGGTGCCCGCAACGTCATGTTTTTCTTTGCGGTCTCGTTCGTGGTCACCGCCCTGCTGGTATGGATTTATTCGCGCTCGCTGCGGCTGACCATCCCGCCGTTGATCTGTTCGCTGATCGCGGTGGTTTGGCAGCTTGGTGCGTTGCAGGCGCTCGGTTACGGGCTCGATCCGCTGTCGATTCTCGTGCCGTTCCTGGTCTTCGCGATCGGCGTAAGCCATGCGGTCCAGATGGTGCGGGCCTTCCGCTCCGAGGTATTTGCCGGGCTCAGCCCCGCCGCCGCCGCGGAGAACGCCTTTGCGCAAATCCTGATCCCCGGCGGCGTGGCGCTGATCACGGATACCTTTGGCTTCATCACGATGTTGATCATCCGCATCCCCATCATCCAGGAGCTGGCTATCACGGCCAGCCTGGGGGTCGGTGTGATTATTATCACCAATCTGTTTCTGCTGCCCATTATTCTCTCCTATCTCCGGCTGCCCGCGTCCTATGTCTCCAAGGCTGCATGGACCCAGGCACCGTTCAGCAGCAAAGCCAGCCAGGCGGCCAAGGTGGATGCCCTGGACCGCTGGTGGCGCCGCCTGCTCGTGGTGACACATCCGCGCTGGTCCGTGGTCGTGATTGTCGCCTGGCTGGCCGCCGGGATTTTTGGCTGGCTCAAATCGGCGGAGGTGCGGATCGGCGATCTGCACGCCGGCGTGCCTGAGTTGCGCCAAACCTCCCGTTACAACGAGGACAGCCGCGTGATCACCGACAAGTTCAGCATCGGCGTGGACATCATCTCGGTGCTCGTGGAAACGGTGCCCAACGGTTGCGTGGATCACGAGGTCGTCTCGCTCATGGACCGTTTCGAGGGCCACATCCGCACGGTGCCCGGTGTGCAGTCCGTCATCAGCCTCGCCTCCACGGCCAAGATCGTGAACTCCATGTTCAACGAGGGCTCGTTGAAGTGGCGGGTGCTGCCCCGCAGCCCGGAAGCACTGGCGCAGGCGGTGTCGCCCATTGAGACCGCCACCGGCCTGCTCAACAGTGATGGCAGCGTCCTGCCGGTGATGATTTTCCTCACCGACCACAAGGCTGAGACCATCCGGGCCGTGACGGACGCCGTGAAGGCCTTTCGTGCCGCCAATCCCTCCGATAAGGTCAAATTTCTGCTGGCCAGCGGCAATGTCGGCGTCATGGCCGCCACCAATGAGGTCGTCTCGGCGGCACAGAATCCGATCCTGCTCTGGGTCTTTGGCACGATCATCGTGCTTTGCCTTGTGACCTTCCGTTCCATTCGCGCCACCGTCTGCATTGTGATCCCTCTCGCGATCGTGTCCTATCTGGCTTACGCGGTCATGGTCGCGCTCGAGATCGGCCTCAAGACCTCAACCCTGCCCGTCGTCGCCCTGGGTGTGGGCATCGGCGTGGATTACGGGATCTACCTGTTCTCCCGTCTGACCGAATCCCTGAAACGCGGCGAGTATTTCGAGGATGCCATGTATGCGGCCTACACGCAGACGGGCAGCGCGGTCATCTTTACCGGCCTGACGCTGGCAATCGGGGTGTGCACCTGGATGTTTTCCGACCTCAAGTTCCAGGCCGACATGGGCCTGCTCCTGGCCTTCATGTTTCTCGTGAACATGCTCGGGGCCATCACTCTCCTGCCGGCCATGGCCCGCTGGCTCTACCGCCATCACAGTGGCCATACGCAGGTGCCGTTTCCCATGCAAACGGCACGGCGTTGACGGCGGATATTTGGCTGGTCAACCGGCGTGCCGCCGCAAATCTCCTGCGTGCATGGCCGAGTCCGCCTCCAGCCGCTTTTTGACCGACCGCCAGCGCAGCGTCGTGGGCTTTGCCCTGACCCTGCTCGCCCTGCTGGCCACGGCGGCGCTGCTGGTCTTCGCCTTCGTGCTGCTCGGCCGGATGGCGGCGTTTTTCTCCGGCGTGCTCTGGCCGCTGGCCCTCGCCGCCGTCCTGGCGTTGATTCTCCGTCCGGTGGTCGAACTGCTGGAACCCCGCATGAAGGGTCGCCGGCTGGCGGCGGTGATCCTGCTCTTCGGGCTGTTCCTGACGGCGGTCTGGGGCGCGGTCCTGCTGGTGGTGCCCCCGTTGTTGGAGCAATTGCTCAACCTCATCGCCTATCTGCCCACGTTCTGGCAGACCGCCACCGACTACGTGCAGCGCAGCTATCCCGAATGGATCGCGCTGGTCCAACGCCAGCTGGCACAACCCATGGTCCGGCAGGTCACCGACAACCTGCTTGCGGAACTGAACGGCCTGCTGGCCCACGCCCTGCCCTCGCTGCGGTCCGCCGGCATCGGACTCATGGGAGTTGGTGCCTTCTTCGCCCATTTGGCGATCGTGCCGGTTTACCTGTTTTTCTTTCTGCTCTCCCGCGGTGAGCCGGCGCCGGCTCTGGGCCGGCACCTCACGTTTCTTAGCCCGGGCGTCCGCGAAGACGTGGTGTTTCTTTTGCGGGAATTTGTGGACATCATCGTCGCGTTTTTCCGCGGGCAACTGCTCATTGCGCTGATCATGGGCGTGCTGCTGGCGATCGGCTTTTCCGTGATCGGCCTCAAATTCGGCCTCTTCATCGGGCTCACCCTCGGCGTGCTCAATATCGTGCCCTATCTCGGCACGATCATCGGGCTGCTGGTCACCCTGCCGCTCGCCTTTTTCCAGCCGGAAGGCGGCTGGCATCTCATCGGGCTGGTGCTGCTCGTCTACATCATGGTGCAGCTGATCGAAAGCTGGGTGCTGACACCGAAGATCATGGGGGACCGCACGGGGCTGCACCCGGTCACCATCATCGTGGCGATTTTCTTCTGGGGCACCGCGTTTGGCGGGGTGCTCGGCATGCTGTTCGCCATTCCGCTCACGGCATTCTTCGTCACCCTGTGGCGGTTGCTGCGGCACAAGTATTTTGAGTCCGCCCCGGCGGCCTGAACCCTGCGCACCATGGCGTGGGATGTGCGTGCCACCAACGGCATCTGGCTGCCCCAGGCAGGCTGGTGGCTCGATGCCCACAAAGGCGCGCCGCGGGCCATTGTTTCGCATGCGCACTCGGATCATGTGGCCCGGCACAAGGAAATCGTCTGCTCCGCCCCCACGGCCCGTTTGCTGCGGGAACGCATGCCCGGCCGGCGGCTGGAGCATGTCCTGCCCTTCGGCCGCACGGAGGCCTTGACGGCGGACACCGCGCTCACGCTGCATCCCGCCGGCCACATTCTGGGCTCCAGCATGATCCAGCTGCATCATGAGCGCGGCACGCTGCTCTACACCGGCGACTTCAAGCTCAGGCCCGGGCTGGCGGCCGAGCCCTGCACACCGCCGCGCAGCGACGTGCTGATCATGGAGACCACCTTCGGGCTCCCGCGTTATGTCTTTCCGCCGCAGGAGCAGGTAATCGCGGACATCATCACCTTTTGCCGGGAAAGCGTGGCCGCCGGATCGGTGCCGGTGCTGTATTGCTACAGCCTGGGCAAAAGCCAGGAAGTGCTGCGCGCTTTGGCGCCGGCCGGACTGCCCGTGATGCTCCACGGCGCCGCGTTTCGCCTGACCCGCATATATGAGCAATTCGGCTGGCAGTTTCCGGCCTACCAAGAGTTCGCTCCGGAATCTGCCGGCGGGCACGTGGTCATCTGTCCGCCTCCGCATAACGGTCCCGGCCTGCTGCGGCACCTGCCGGCCCGGCGCACGGCGATGATCAGCGGGTGGGCGCTGGATTCCGGGTCGGTCTACCGCTACCGTTGTGATGCGGTTTTCCCCCTGTCCGACCACGCCGATTTTCCGGATCTGCTCCGTCTGGTCGAACTCGTGCAGCCCCGGATTGTCCACACCGTGCATGGCTTTGCCCGGGAATTTGCCGCCACCCTCCGCGCCCGCGGTGTCGAGGCCTTGGCGCTCGGGCGGGACAACCAGCTTGATTTGCCCATCGCTTCGGCAAAATCCTGCTTACCACCGCACTGATGGCGGTTTTCGCGGTCACAAATTCCATGTTCCTTCGTCTGCCGCTTATTCTGCTCCTGTCGTCCGCCGCCCTCCGCGCCGCACCGTTGCCCCTGGGTGACGGCGAGGCGTTCGTTTTTCGCGTCGGCTGGGGCATCTTCGGCAACGCGGGTGAAATCCGCATCGCGGCGCAGGGGCTGAAGGAGACCGGCGGGCATCTGATCACCACGACCACGGCGACGAGGGGCTTTCTTCGCGGGGTTTATCCCTTCGAGGCCCGGGGTGAAGCCCGCTACGATGCGGCGGGCCGGCTACTGGAGTCCCTGGAATCAAGCGAATCCAAGAAGAAGCACACCCGCCATGAACTGCTGTTCGACTATGCCGCGCGCCGCGCGCACTACACCGACCCTCTGCGCCCGGAGCGCAACCTCGCGCTGGACCTGCCGGAAGGCCGGCCGCTCGACCTCATCACCTCGCTGATCCAGACCCGCACCTGGGATCTGCAACCGGGAGAAAAACAGGACGCGCTCGTGATTTTTGACGACGACATCTACGAGCTCACCATCTACGCCGAGAAATACGAGGACCTGCGCACGCCTTTGGGAAGTTTCCGCACCCTCAAGCTCGTCCCCCGCATGGAAAAGACCGCGCCCAAGGGCATGTTCAAGCGCGGCTCCAACGTCAGTGTCTGGATATCCCAGGATGAACGCCGCCTGCCCGTGCGTTTTGAAGTCGAGTTCAAGTTTGGTTCAGGGGTAGCCACACTGGTAGAGCATACCCGGGCAACGTCCGATGCGTCGCATCCTCATCCTTAGGGGTGGAGCGCTGGGTGACTTTCTCGTCACCTTGCCCGCCATCGCCGTGCTGCGGGAACGCTGGCCTGACGCCGAGATCGACCTTGTGGGCAATGCCGTTGCCGCAGCCCTGGGCGTTCAGGCCGGATTACTGACCCGGGTGGAGTCCCAACATGGACAGCTGTGGAGTGAGCTTTATAACGCCGCGCCGCTTTCGGAAGATCTGGAGGCCAGGCTTGCGGCATACGATCTGGTGCTGAGCTATTGGCCGGATCCTGACGGCGATTTACGCAGGCGCTTTCCGCTCCATCCGCACCAACGCTTCCTGAGCGACCCGGCCCATCCCCTGGTCGCACCGGCCGCAGCGCATTATTGTGCGCCCTTGATGGCCTTGGGGCTGAAAACCGATCGTTTTCTGTATCCGTTGGCCGCCCCCGCTGGTCGCCCGACCGGGATCGCCCTTCACCCGGGCAGTGGCTCGACGCGTAAGAATTGGCCGCTGGAGCACTGGTCGACGCTCGCCCGTTGGCTTCGTGCCGAGTGGTCTCACGAATTGTTCGTGATCAGCGGAGAGTGCGAACCGGCCGGCCTTCTGTCCGATTCGGGACAGCCGTGGCGCTCGCTACCCCTCAATGAGCTGTTGAACCGCCTGGCCTCCTGTCGGCTGTTTATCGGTCATGATTCGGGCATCAGTCACCTGGCCGCCGCTGCCGGAGCGCCTTGTGTCCTGCTGTTCGGTCCGACCGATCCGCGCATCTGGGCGCCACCGGGGCCGCGGATTGCCGTGGTGCAGCACGAGCCCGCGATGGAATCAATCACTTTGGGCCAAGTGCAGGCCGCCGTGAAGGCAGCGCTCGGGGATCAAAGGTAAACCGCCAGGGTTTGCCGGCCCACTCTGGCCCTGCGTAGGCGACTCCGATGCGGGCTGTCGCGCGCACCAAGCGCGCCGGCACCCGCACTCCGCGGTCCTCGACATGCAGCCCGCTCTGCGGCAGCGCCGGCCGACGGTTCAGGCTCCGGTCAATGCCCAGGGCCCGCGTCAGGCGGCCGGGGCCGGTCAATCCCTCCACCCCCCGGATGAGCACGGCGGCCGGCCATCCGGTCGGACCGACGACGAGATTCAGCATCTCGTGCATACCGTAACACAGGTAGACATACCAATGTCCGGCCGGGCCATACATGACCTCGTTGCGCGGGGTTTTTCCCCGGGCTGCATGGCAGGCGAGGTCTTTTTCGCCGTCATAAGCTTCCACTTCGGTGATCAGGAATGCTGCACCTCTGCACACGAGGTGCTTGCCCAGCAGATTGCGGGCATGGCGGAGGGTTTTTCTTTCCGTCCAATGTTCGGGTGGGATGATTTCGGGGATGACTTCCCGCATACACCCTGTTTTAGCCTGACCGCCTGTGCATGCAAATTCTGCCCATACCGGTCCCGCGCCGTCGCTTCGGCGCAATCTCCGGCTCTGCACCTGGGACGGCATCACCGCCGTGCCGCTCACGGTGCTCAGCCAGCCGGGCAATGCCGTGGTGGCCGCTTTGCTGACCGGGACTTTTGCCCTCTCCACCCGCACCTACGGGTTGATCACCTCGCTGCCGTTCTGGTTCAATTTCCTGCAGGTCATCCTCACTCCTCTGCTGGCCCAGCGTTTGTCGGCCCGGGCGATGTGCATCGCCAGTGCCTGGCTGCATGTTCTCGGCTGGCTGGCCTTTGTCGCCGTCATGCCGTTTGTTCCGATGGGGGACGATCCCGTCACGCGGACGACCTTCGTCGTGATATTCTCGGTCATCGCCCTCTCCACGGCGATCAACGGCGTGGCCTGGAACAGCTGGATGCAGGGCGCCGTGCCGCTGCGCATTCGCGGCAAGTATTTCGGCGTCCGCAACCGGTTGCTCTACATTTCCCTGCTGGGCTTTTTGTTCGCCGCCTCGGGCGTGCTGGCCTGGTTCGACGGCTCGCTGCTGGCCTTCCATGTTTTGCTCGCCGTCGGCATCACCATGCGGACCATGTCCGTGCTGGCCCAGCACCGCATGCACCTGACTTCCAGCCGCAAGCCGGCCACGAAGGAAACGCCGTGGCCCGAGCAGCTGAAGCGTGTCTGGCAGGACCGGACCTTCATGCGTTTCATCGCCTTCGCCGCGTTGATGGGTTTTGGCGTCAATCTCTTCGCCCCGTTCTACCCGGTTTTCATGTTCGAGCAGCTGCACCTTAGCGCGGCCCAGACCAATTTCATGCTGCTGACGGGCATCTTTGCGGCGGCCGTGGCCTTTCCCGCCTGGGGACACATGATCGATCGCTTCGGCAATATCCCGGTGATGATCGTGTCCCTCTTCCTGTGGCAGATCTTCAATTTCATCTGGTGTTTCATCACGCCGTCCAACATCTGGCTGCTCTATGTGCCGCTGGCCGCGGGCGGCATGTTCTCGGCCGGCTATGGCGTGGGAGTCTTCGGCCTGCTCCTCAAACTGACCCCGCCGGAAGCCCGCACCATGGGCGTCGCTCTCTTTGTTTCGCTCTCCTCGTTGGCCGCCGCCCTTGGACCGATCACCGGCAGTAATCTGCTCAGCTGGGCCATCGGCATGGGCTGGCCGGCGATCAGCGTCTATCATGCCGCTTTCGTGGTCATGCCCGTCTTCACCATCACCACCTGCCTGCTGCTGGAAAAAATCAACGAAGGCCGGACATCGAAGGTCACCGACGTTGTTGGCGCCATGCGCAACGTCCGCACCCTGGCCTCGCTTTTCGGGCTCACCTTCCTGGTGAATCAGGTCTTTTACCGAACCCCGGAAACGGCCAAGCCGCCCCGGCAAAACTGAGCCCGACGTCATGACGGCGACGCCACACATCTACACTTTGACGGGCAATCTGCTGGCCGAACGCACCCTGGAGTATGGCGACTGGGCGCCGGGTCGCACCCAGCGGGCCGTGCGGGAGAGTTTCCACACCCGCGGCAAGGGAGTGAACGTTTCCAATATGCTCACCCGCCTCGGCGTGCCCAACACCGCCCTGATCTTCGCCGGCGGTGCGAGCGGTGCGGAGAGCGAAGCCTGGCTGCAGTCTCGCGGCATCCACTACCAAGCCTTTTCCACGCGGCAGCCATCGCGCACCGGCACGATCATCTGGAGCACAAGCAAGCCGGAAACCACCTTCCTCGGCCCCGATGTCACGCCCGATGACGATGCCGTCAAAGCCTGTGCGGCCTATCTTGATTCCCGGCCCGACGGGCAGGTGCTGGCGCTTTGCGGCAGCTTTCCCGGTTGGAATTCTCCCGGCTTTGATCCCCTGCGGAACGCGCTTTTGCGCTGGATGCGGCGCGGCCGGTTGGCGGCGGATGCCTATGGCCCACCGCTCCAGTGGTTGGCCCAACAGCCGGTGGATTTGGTCAAGATCAACGCTGTCGAATTTGACGCCTATTTGACCGGCGGAACCCTGCCCGACCGGTTGCGCTCCGTCCGGGATCGCGGCCCGGTCCGCTGCTGGGTAGTCACCCAGGGGGCCGACGCCATCTGGCTGGTGGACGGCGAAGGCCCGCCGCAGCAATTGCTGCCGCCGCTTTTGACGGAAGTTTCGCCGACCGGCTCGGGTGATGTCCTGTTCGCCTGCCTGCTCAACGGCTTCTACCGGCAGGGACGCACTTTGGCCGACGCCGTGCGAGAGGCGATTCCGTTTGCCGCCGCCAATGCCGCCCATCCGGGGGTTGCTGATTTCGCGCTCCCCCCGGGAACCTAGCAGACGCTCGGCAAATCGTGAACCTCCGACGGTTCTGCCGGTCATAGCATAGGCACAATGAAAAAATCCACCGCCGTTACCCTTGTCCTGGTGCTTTTGCTAGCGGGTCTCGTGGCTGGCTACCGTGGCTACAAAAATCACAAGCACGAAGCCGAGGTGGAACTTGCGCGGTTGCGGGCACAGGCTGAACTCGAAACCCATGCCGCAGAAGAGCAGCGGAAAGCCGCCGCCCGGGAGGCACAACGCCTCGCTGACCTCCAGGCCCAGGCGGAAGCGGCCGAGGCAGCAGCCAAACTCGAAGCCGAGGCGGCCGCCCGCAAGGCGGCCGAGGAAGCCCGGCTGGCCGCTGAGGCCGACGCTCGGCGCTTGGCAGCCACGCAGGAGCGGCTGCGATTGGAAAGGGAAGCCGCCCAAGCCGAAACCCGTCGGTTGACCGCCCTGCGCGAGCAAGAGGCCGCCGCTGCCTTCGCCGCCCGGGAAGCCGCCCTCGCCAAAATCCGCGATTTGGAGGAGGCGGCGCGACGGCAGGAGCAAGCCGAACGCGAAGCGGCGCGCCTAGCCGCATTGGAGCGCCAGCAGGTGTTGGAAGCCTGGGCAGCCTATCGGCGGTCCACGCCGGCCCGGCGGATTATTTACCCTGCGGATTACCGGCCCCGGGGGCACTACAACTACCGTTCGCTCATGGCTTGGGACGCCTATTTCCGGGCCGCCGAGCAGCTGCCGGCGCTCGAACCCGCCCCGGAGAAGGCGGATTCAAAATAAATCCTTGCTTTCGCTCTCACGAAACCGCTTTCTCTGCGGTTTTATTTATGAAAGCCACTATCAAAACCCAAGGCCAACAGTTCACTGTGTCCGAGGGCGACATCCTCATCGTCAACCGCTACCCGAACACGGAAGCCGGTGCCACGGTTGAGATTACGGACGTGCTGGCCGCCGGCGAAGGTGCCGACTACAAGGTCGGCACTCCCCGCCTGCCGGGTGCTTCCGTTTCCGCCAAGGTGCTGGAAAACAAACGCGGCGACAAAGTGATCGTTTTCAAGAAGAAGAAGCGCAAGGGCATGGAGCGCAAGCGCGGCCATCGCCAAGAGCTTTCGGTCATCAAGATCGAGTCCATCAAAGCCTAAGGAGAACTATCAGTCATGGCGCATAAAAAAGGTCAGGGCACATCCAGCAACGGTCGTTCCAGCCGCTCGAAGCGTCTGGGCGTGAAACTTTTCGGCGGCCAGTCCGTCGTGGCCGGCAACATCATCGTCCGCCAGCGCGGCAGCAAGCTGCACGCCGGCAAGAACGTCGGCACGGGCCGCGACTGGACCCTGTTCGCCCTCAAGGACGGCGTGCTGAAGTTCGACAAGGCCCACCGCATCGTCGAGGTCGTCTGAGCCGCTGTAGCTCACCATTGCTTTCAGGCGCGCCCGCAACGGCGCGCCTTTTTGTTGGATTGCCGGCCGCCATCGTCATGGCACGCTGCGGTTGTGTCCGACCGCCTTGCCGAACTCCGCCGCCAGCGCGCCCTGGTGCAGCAGCACCTCGATTGGCTTGATCGCGAAATCGCCGCGACCGGGCCCGCTCCGTCTCCGGACAACCCGCCTCAGCTTGCGCCGGCCGTCGCACCAACCCCTTTGCCTGCGGTTGCCCCTGAAGCCTATGCACCTGATCCCACGGCCACGCAGCAGGAGGTTAAGCGCGGCTGTCTGCTGTGGCTGGTCGCAGGCCTGCTGGTCTTGGGCGCGATTTTTGCCGCGATTTATTTTTACGCCTACGGGGACCGGCCGCTGCTGTTCATGGAGCGGGAATAAATTCCAGAGATTTTCGCGAACCACCGGTTCGATGCGCGGTCTAGCGCCGCGCCCTTGAATCCTGTTTCCACGTTATCCACCCCGGCGACAGCCTCACCTTGGGATGAGGTGGCCGCCCATTATCGCCGCGTGAGCGTTCAGCGCTTGTGCGGTGCCCAGGCGGAGGATTCCCCCGCGGCCGCGGCCTTGGCCGGCGCACTGGAACGCGCCGCAACCGCAGCCCGGGAACCGGAGGAATTCGAGCAACGCCGGCAGGAGATTTTTGCCGCCGAGGAGGCCCGGGTGCAACAGGCTGCCCTCACGGCCGAGCTGGTCGCGGTGTTTCTTGCACGCAACACCACTTATCCCCGCGCCATGCCGGGCGAATCGCTTCCGGCCAAGCCTCCGGCCCGCCCGCGACCCGTGCTGCCGCCGTCCGAAAGCGACGCGATTGCCGGACTCATTGACGGCATGCTCGCGCTGAACGACCGGCCTGCCGGGCGCTGATTTTTCCTCCAACCCAAATCCAAATCATCATGACCACCGCCACCCTCGAAAAGACCCTTGCTTCCACCCAGTCCGGGCCGGTATCGCGCCCGTCGTCTGCGCCCAAGTCCGTTCCGTCCGTCCTGCTGGGCCTCGATTTCGGCACCAACAAATCCTGTGTCCTCGCCGGCGCCGCCGGCTCCGGCGATATCGCGGTCAGCAAGGTCGTTCCGACCTGCGTCGGCTACGTGAAGGAAGGCATGGTCGAGGGCATCATCGCCGGAAACGCGGCCGTTCTCTACGGTGACGCCGCCCTTGAAAACAAGCTGCACGTGAACCTGGTCGCGCCGATGGAACAGGGTGTCATCGCGCAGCCGGATGCGGCGCGCGACTTCCTGCGGCATCTGCGCGGTCTGGCCGATCCCACCGGCCGGGCGGAAATCCGTGCCGTCATCGGCGTGCCGGCCAATGCCGGCGAAGCGGCCCGTGAAGACATCCGGCGCTGCGCGCACGGCATCTTCGACCGGGTGCTGCTCATCCCGGAGCCCTTTCTGGCGGCCCTGGGTTTCCGCGACAATTCCCGGCTCGGCCAGCCCGGCTACATCGATCCCGTTATCAATTCCCTGTTCATCGACATCGGCGGCGGCACCAGCGATCTTTGCCTCGTGCAGGGATACTTTCCCACCAGCGAGGACCAGATCAGCATTCCTTTTGCCGGCGACGCCATCGACCGCCTCATGGAGGCCGAACTCAGCCGGACCTACCCGAACAACGGACTCTCCCGGCACCGGGTCCGGGAAATCAAGGAGGCCCACGGCTACGTCGGACCTTCGCGCCGGCCGCTTGACGTCAAGGTCGTGATCGGCGGCAAGGCGCACGTGCTGGAACTGGCCGACGTCATCGGCAACGCCTGCAACACGCTCATCGAAAAAATCTACCCCGCCCTCACCACGCTGATTGCCCGCGCCTCCTCGGATTCCGTGGTGGCGCTGCTGCAGAACATCATCATCACCGGCGGCGGCTCGCAGCTCAAAGGCATCGATACGGTGCTGCAACAGAAGCTCGCGGCCGACGGCTATGAGTCGCCCAAGGTCCGCCTGGCCGGTCAGGACTACAAGCGCTATGTGGCGATCGGCGCCCTCAAGGCGGCCCGCGCCGCCCGCGAAAACCAGTGGCAGGTGCTGTTGTGAGCACCCGCACGGCGCTCAGCTGATTGCCGGATAACTGCCCAGCCATTTTACCATCGGGCAGAACTTCCGCAGCTCGGCGAGCGCCGCCTTCATGTTGGCGTCCTCGTAGTGTCCGGTCACGTCGATGAAAAAGTAGTAGTCCCAGGGACGTTTCTTGCTGGGCCGCGACTCGATTTTGGAGAGGTTGATGCCCCGCTCCGCGAGCGGCATGAGCATTTTCAGCAACGCGCCCGAGTGGGCGGCGGCCTCGTCGCCCAGCGAAACGAGAAAACTCGTGATGTCTTTTCCACCGCCCACGGGGCCCGAGGCCTGCCGGCCCAGCACGAAGAACCGCGTGGTGTTGTCGGCCTTGTCCTGAATGTTTTTCACCAGCACGGGCACGCCGTAGTGCTGGGCCGCCAGCTCGCCGGCCACGGCCGCCGCACCGGGTTCGGCCTGGGCGATTTGCACCGCGCGGGACGTGCTGGGGGCATCGATCAGCTGCGCATGTGGCAGATGCCGCTGCAGCCAGTGCCGGCACTGCGCCAACGCCTGGTCTTTGGAATAGACCTTGGTGATTTGCTCGAGCGGTCCGTGTCCGATGAGGGCGTGGGTGATCTCGGCGTAGATCTGTGCGACGATTTTCAGGTCGCTCTCCACGAAACTGTCGAGCGTCTCGCGCACGGAACCCTCGGTGGAGTTCTCGATGGGGATGACCGCATAATCCGTCTCACCCTTCTCAACGGCGGTAAAGATGTCCCCGATGCCCGCCATGGCATGATAGTCCACGCTCGCACCGAATTTTTTCATCGCCGCGGCGTGGGTGTTGCTGGCTTCCGGACCGAGATAGGCGATGAGCAGCGGCTTCTCCAGGGCGATGGCCGCGGACATGATCTCGCGGTAGATCGCTTTCAAGGCCTCCTGCTTGATGGGCCCCTGGTTCTGGCCGGTTACCTTGCGCAGCACCGCATCTTCGCGCTCGGCCACGTAGATCTGTCCGCCCTGGCTGCGCTTCACCTTGCCGATCTCGGCGGCCAGCTTCAGGCGTTCGTTCAGCAGGCTGACCAGCTCGCGGTCGATCCGGTCGATGTTCTCACGGATGGGTCCCAGATCCATGACTCAGGGGTTCGTGCCCGCGGGTGCGGCGGGCGGCGCGGAATGTTCCACCGTCACCGGTTCAAGATTGGGGCTGTCGCCTTCGCCTGCTTCCAGCGGCAGCCCCATCTCCGCATCGGCGGGCGGTTTGGCCGGATTCAGCGAGCTTTGGAGCCAGTCGTCGATCTGGCGGTTGGAAAGCACATCCGAGGCGGGCAGTTCGTCGAGCGACTTGATGCCGGTGAATTCGAGGAAATGGTCGGTCGTCCCATACTGGATCGGCCGGCCCGGCAGATCCGCCCGGCCGACGATGTAGATCAGCTCGCGCTCAAGCAGTTTGTTGATGCCCGCTTCGGCCGAGACGCCACGGATGGTTTCGATTTCCGCCCGGGTGACCGGCTGGCGGTAGGCCACGATCGCGAGGGTCTCGATGGAGGATTGGCTCAAACGCACAGGCGGCGGCTCGTTGCGCAACAGGCGGATCCAGCGGGCGTATTGCGGTTGGCTCACCAGCCGGTAGCCGGCGGAGCCCTCGATCAGGGCGAGCCCCTCGTCACGTTGCTTCAGCTCGGCCGCGATCTCATCCATGGCCTCGCGAATCTGCGTCGCGGTGACCAAGGACGGCACATCCTGGTAAAGTTCCGCCTCGCCGGGCAACTCGGCGGGCAGCTCGACCTGCTCCTCGGTGGCGGGGACTCCGGGCTGGGAATTCGCCGCCGGCTCCGCCGGTTCGGCGGCGGGCAGCACGGCTTGCTCGTGAAAGCGGGTAAACGCCGACTGGATGTCTTTGATCGCGAGCGGCTGGCTCGACGAAAAGAGCAGCGCCTTGAGCACTTTTTTCAGGTTGAAGGCCATTCGTTGTATCGGCCCGAATGAATGCGGCGCACTCCGGCCTAAGCAATCAAGAAAACACATCCGGGAGTTTTGCCGTCTCTGTCATAGCGACATGATTCTTGCCCGGGCGCATCCGCTCTGGTTCGCTGGCGGCGCCCATGAGTTCCAAGCCTGCTGTTCCCTCGCTTCGTCCCCATTCGTCCGTCGTTGTTGATGGCAACGACCGCGCTCCCGCCCGTTCCATGCTGCGCGCCGTCGGCTTCACCGACGAGGACTTCCGGAAGCCCCAGATTGCCGTCGCATCCAGCGCCAGCGACATGACGCCGTGCAACGTTCATCTCGGCGAGCTCAGCGAGCACGCCCGCAAGGGGGTCGCGGCCGCCGGCGGCAAGCCCGTTTACTTTAACACCATCACCGTCACCGATGGCATCAGCATGGGCACCCAGGGCATGCGCTACTCGCTCGTCTCGCGCGATGTCATCGCGGATTCCGTCGAAACCGCCGTCGCGGCGGAGGGGTTTGACGGACTCGTGGCCATCGGCGGCTGCGACAAAAACATGCCCGGCATGATGATCGCCATCGCCCGTCTCAACCGGCCGGCGGTTTTCATCTACGGTGGCACGATTCTCCCCGGTTTCGCGCCTTCCGACTGCGACAAGCAGAAGCCCCTCGACATCGTTTCCGTCTTCGAGGCCGTCGGCAAGCACGCCAAGGGCGAGCTCGATGACAAGGGGCTCCACGAAATCGAGGCTTCCGCCATCCCCGGTCCGGGGTCCTGCGGCGGCATGTATACGGCGAACACCATGGCCTCGGCCATCGAGGCGCTCGGCCTGAGCCTGCCCAACAGTTCCGCCCAGACCGCGATCGGCCGGGAGAAACGCGAAGACTGCGAGCGGGCCGGCGCCGCGGTCATGGCGATGCTCAGGCAGGGCATCAAACCGCGCAACATCCTCACCCGCCGGGCCTTTGAAAACGCCATCGTCGTCTGTCTCGCCCTCGGTGGCTCGACCAATCTCATTCTCCACCTGCTGGCGATCGCGCATGCCGCGGAGGTGCCGCTCACGCTTGAGGACTTCAAAGAGATCGGCGAGAGGGTCCCCCTGCTGGCCGACGTTAAGCCCTTCGGCAAATACGGCATGGCCCACCTCATCCGCATCGGCGGCATCCGCCCCATGATGAAGATGCTCCTCGATCGTGGCATGCTCCATGGCGACTGCCTCACGGTCTCCGGCGAGACCATCGCCGAGACGCTCAGGGACGTTAAACCCTACGGCGCCTATCCGGCAGAGCAGGACATCATCCGTCCCTTCGAGCAACCCATCAAGGCCACGACCCACCTGCGCGTGCTCCATGGCAACCTCGCCCCCGGTGGCGCCGTCGGCAAGATCACCGGCAAGGAGGGGCTCTACTTCAAAGGCACGGCCAAGGTTTATGAAAGCGAAGAGGACGCGCTGAAGGGCATTCTCCGCGGCGACGTGGTGAAAGGCGACGTGGTCGTCATCCGCAACGAGGGTCCCGTCGGCGGCCCCGGCATGCGGGAAATGCTTTCCCCCACCTCCGCCGTGGCCGGGCGCGGCCTGATCAAGGACGTCGCCCTCATCACCGACGGCCGCTTCTCCGGCGGTTCGCACGGCTTTGATGTCGGGCACATCACCCCGGAGGCGGCCAAAGGCGGCCCCATCGGCATCGTGCGCAACGGCGACCTCATCGAAATCGATGCGGTCAAAAACACCATCAATCTCCTCATCCCCGACGCCGAATACACCGCGCGTCTCGCGGCCTATGTGCCGCCGCCGCCCAAAGAAACGCGCGGCGTGCTGGCCAAATACGCCAGGCTCGTGGCCACGGCCTCCGAAGGCGCCGTCACCGACAAATACCTCTGATCCCATGACCTGGTCGCATTTCAAATCCCACTTCCACCACTACCCTGAGCTCGGCTTCTCGCTCGACCTCAGCCGCATGCCCTTCCCGGAGGGCTATTTCGCGGCCATGGAGCCGCGCATGCAGCAGGCCTTTGCGTCCATGCAGGCGCTTGAGTCCGGGGCCATCGCGAACCCGGATGAACAACGGATGGTCGGCCATTACTGGCTGCGTGCACCCCGGCTCGCGCCGACTTTGCAGCTGGCCAACGAAATTACCGACACCCTTGCCGCCATCAAAGCCTTCACCGCCAAGGTTCACGCCGGCGAGATTGCCGGGGCCGGCGGCAAATTCAAAAACCTCCTCGTCATCGGCATCGGCGGCTCCGCCC
>JAHCLN010000139.1 GCA_026125215.1 Opitutaceae bacterium | reverse complement strand
TCATTCCGTCCTCAACCCCGCATTGCGCCTGCAACACTGCCGGCCCCAGCCCTCGCCCACCCGGAAAATCTTTATACCGCGCCCCCTCGCCCTCGACGCCGATCTGGTAGCCGGCAAGGGAAGCCACGCACTCTACCGGGGCAATATACCGCTGTCCGACCAGCCTCTCCCCGAATCGTTTCACCTCGCCCACCTGGCGCTTCGCTCGCCCGAGCATCAGGTCCTGCGGATCGTCCGCGCCGAACTGCAGCGACTGAGCCGCGGCCGGGCCGCCGCCGGACTCGATCTGCATTACCGGCTCGCCTACCAATTGTTGGGTGCGAATCCCGAAAGATTTCTCGCCAATCTGGCCGCACCTGCCGGCGAACTCCGGTATCTCCCGATCAATTATCGCGGCGGTCCCTTGCGCTATACCTCCGCCCAAAACTGGATGAGAGTAGCCCGCGCCTTGTTGCCTTGGCTCGAGCAGTTGGCCAGCAGCCACGGGCGGCTGGCCGATGCCACCGGCTTCGACATCGCCCCGCCCGCCGGCACGGGAGCTGCCATCCAGGAGATTGATCCAGTCCGTCGGTTGACGCCGGATACCCGTGACTTTTTTGGCTTCACCGCCCGCGAAGGCTGGGGTCATCGGGAGGGGCCGGTGCCTGAAGCTTGCCTGCCCTGTTTTCACTGGGGTTATGCTCCGCTCACTCGCCTCACCTTCCGTGCTGGCGGAGCAGGCGTCGCGCACATCGCCGCAGAGGTGTTCACCTACTCCGAGGATCAGGCCATCACCATCGAATTAAACGGCCGCCCCTGTGCCGGCCACAAGTTTGCCAGCAGCTACCAACTCGAACGCCTCAGCCTCCAGCTGTCGGTGCCCGCCGGCGAAAGCGAAATTGTCTTTCGCTACGAACGCCACCTTCAGACCGCCTACGATCCGAGAAAGCTGGCCGTGCTCTTCCTGCGTCTGGGAATCGAGGTCGCCGAAGATTGAGATGAAGCTCTCCTGCATCATCCCCCTCTTCAACTGCCTTGCCCACACGCAGGCCTGCCTGCGCAGCCTGGTCGAATCGCTTCCCCGCGGGCTCGCGCATGAAATCATCCTGGTGGACGACGGCAGCACCGACGGCACCCGGGACTGGCTGGGACGCGACTGCCGGCACCACCGGGTCATCCTCAACGACACCAACCTGGGTTACGCCGGTGCGAACAACCGCGGGGCCGCCGTCGCCACGGGAGACCTCATCGTCCTGCTCAACAACGACCTGATCTTCAGCCCGGGCTGGCTCGAGCCCATGCTGAACGTCTACCGGCGGCTGCCGCAGCCGGGCCTGATTGGCAACGTGCAGCGCAACGCCGCTTCCGGCCTCATCGATCACACGGGCATTTTTTTCGACCACAAGGGCAAGCCGGCGCACGACACCGGCTTGCCGCTGCACACGGCAATTTATCCCGGCCATCGGCCGGTCCCCGCCGTCACCGGGGCCTGCGCCCTGCTTTCAAATGCCCTCTGGCGTCAACTGGGCGGATTTGACGAAGGCTACCGCAACGGCGGCGAAGACGTCGATCTCTGCCTGCGCGCCCGCGCGGCCGGCCGGAGCAATGCCGTGGCCCTGCGCAGCACGGTGCTGCACCATGTGAGCGCATCCCCGGGCCGCCGCCGGCACGATGAAGAAAACAGCCGCCGTCTCACCTTGCGTTGGCAGAAGGAAATCGCCGCTCTCGCCGCCCCGGCCTGGTGCCAGCACCACCTCGAAACCACGGCGGCGCATCCCCGTTCCCTCGCCCTGCTGGCCTACTGGCTGGGCTGGCGTCCTGAGCCGCCCGCCTTGGTGCGTCAGGGCGTCGAGCAGGCCCTGACGGACGAAATCACCCGGTGGAAAAAAATGTTCGGCTGAAATTCAGCCGCCGCTGCGCACCACTTCGCGCACGACCGACTGCGGCCGCCGGTTGATGGTTAAAAACATCCGGCCCAGGTATTCCCCGAGCAGGCCGAGCATCACGAGTTGCACGCCGGAAAAAACCAGCAGACCGGCCATCAGGGAACCCCAGCCGAAGGCCGGGCCCTGACCGGCCAACTTCAACCACACCACCACGCCGACGCCGACCAACCCGGCCGCCGCGGTGAGCAGTCCCAGCAGCGTCGCGATGCGCAACGGCAGCACGGAAAAATTAACCCAGGCACTTACCCACAGCCGGATCAGCCGGCGCAGGGTGTAGCCACTCCGGCCCGCCTGTCGCGCCGCGTGCTCCACTTCGAGCGAACCGAGGTTCTGCGTCACCTGCAGGATCAGTCCGTCCACATAGGGGAACGGTCCTTGGTGGGCGGACACTTCCCTGGCCACCATCGCCGTGACGCAACGAAAACTCGAAAGATAAAAGCCGGGCGGCTTGTCGAGCGCCAGGTCCGTGATTCGGTTGGTGAACCAGCTGCCAAAATTGCGCCACGGCGAGTGCTGCTTGATCCGATAGTGGCCAAAAACCACATCCTGCCCCGTTGCCACCGCGTGCCGCCACAGGCGCACCGCCTCCGCCGGCGGATTCTGTCCGTCGTCGTCGAGGTTGACGACATGGGCGCCGCGGGCCTGCCGGTAGCCGCTCAAAACCGCGTTGTGCTCCCCGTAATTGCGCGCGTGGTTGACGAAGGTCACCGGCACCTTCGCCGTGCGCACGATCTCGTGGCACAGCGCCGCCGTTTCATCGCTGCTGCCGTCGTTTACGAGGATGACCTCGTGCCCGCCTTCGATAGCCAGCGCTTCGATGGCTTGCACCAACGGACGAATCGTCTGGGCGCTGTTGTAGAGCGGAATGACAAAGCTCAGGGCGCAGACCGGGGGGTGGCTCATGTGGCTCCCCAGCGAATGACTTCCCGGGCAACCCTGTCAACGTCCGCGAGGTCGAGCCCCGGGTGAACCGGCAGGCATAGGACCTCCGCGCAGGCCTGCTCGGTGTGCGGCAGCCGGCATCCCGGTTGCGCATAGGCCGACTGCTCGTGCAGCGGGACCGGATAGAGCACCCCCGCCCGGATAGCCTGTGCCTCCAAGTGGGCCAGCAAACTGTCCCGCCGCGGTGTGCGGATCGCATACTGGTGCCACACCGGAACGACTCCGTCGGCCACCGTCGGCCGTCGCACGCCCGCCGTCGCCAAGGCTGTTTGGTAACGGTCGGCCAGCGCCCGGCGCCGGGCGTTGCCGGCATCCAGCCGCCGCAGCATCACGCGCAACACCGCGGCCTGAACTTCGTCCAACCGGCTGTTTCGCCCGGCCACCTCGCTGAGATATCGCCGATGCCAGCCATACTGGCGCAGCAACCGCACCCGTGCGGCCAGCGCATCGTCGCCGGTATAGACCGCACCGCCGTCGCCGAGCGCGCCGAGATTCTTCGTCGGATAAAAACTGTAGGCCGCCGCCTCGCCCCAGGTGCCGGCCTTCCGCCCGCCGACCTCCGCACCGTGGGACTGGGCGCAATCCTCGACCACCTTCGCTCCGTGCCGGCGTGCCGCCGCCATGATCGCCGGCATGTCCGCCGGATGCCCGTAAAGATGCACGGGCACGACCGCCTTGATCGCTCCCTTCGCCTGCCCAAGCGTCGCCTCGAGCGCTATCGCCGACATCACCATCGTTGCCGCATCAATTTCCACGAACACCGGCTGCGCCCCGATCTGCTGGATGGCCGCGACCGTGGCCGAAACGGTATTCGCGACGGTCGCCACCCGGTCCCCCGCCTGCACGCCGACCACCCGGAGCGCCAGCTCCAGCGCCTCGGTGCCGTTGGCCACGCCCACGACCGAGCCGCCGCCGTGGTAAGCGGCGAACTCCCGCTCAAACGCCTCGACCTCGGGCCCGAGAATGTAGTGTCCGCTCGCCAGCACGCGTGCGATGGCCTCGTCTATCTCCGCCTTGTGCGCGAGGTAGCCGGCCTTCGGATCCGCGGTGAGCAGGAGTTTCTCAGACATAGTGCCACAGCTCCTTCCGGTAATAGCCCACGGTGCGGCCGAGCGCCGTGCGCAACGAAGTCCACGGCCGCCAGCCGAGCTTCGCCGTGATCAGGCCGTGATCCGCATAAAAGTCGCCGATATCGATTTTCTTCCGCATCGCGGGAAACCGTTTCACCACAAACCGCCCGCCACCGTTAACCTCCACGAGCAGGTCCGCCAGTTGCTGCAACGTCACCGGCGGCGGTCCGCCCAGGTTGAAAACCTAGCCCTCCGCCTCCGGCCGCGTGGCGGCCAGCAGCAAGGCCTCCACCGCATCGTCCACGTAGGTGAAATCGCGCAGTTGGGCGCCGCCCCACACCTCGAACGGACGCTCCTCCAAGATGCGGCGCACCCACACGCCGACAAAGGTCTGCCGGGCATCCTTGATGCGCATGCGCGGCCCGATGGTGTTGGTGAGCCGCAGCACCGTGCTGCGGATGCCGTGCACCTCGCTGTAGAGCAGGTGGTATTCCTCGCCCGCCAGCTTGTTGATTCCGTTCACATCCACCGGACGCAGCGGGTGTTTTTCGTCTACCGGCAGATAGTCCGGCCGGCCGTAGATTTGCCGCGTGCTCGCGAAGACCACCCGGATGCCGGGGTTGTGCCGGCGGCAGGTTTCCAAAATCGAAAGCTGCGCGCGGCAGTTGATCTCCAAGTCGGTCTCGGGATCGGTCATCGAGTCCATGTGGCTCGTCTGCCCCGCGAGGTTGAAGAGAAAATCCTGCCCCCGCACGAAGGCCGGCAGGCTGTGCCGGTCGCGCACGTCGGAAAGATGCACGGCCACCTTGCCCTCAATCCCGGCCAGGTTGCGCCGGTTGCCGCCGTATTCGGGAATGAGGCTGTCGAGAATGGTAACCCTGGCCCCAAGCGCCACGAGCCGCCGGGCCAGATTCGAACCGATAAATCCCAGGCCGCCCGTGATGAGCACCTGCCGGTTTGAAAAAAGCCGCCTGAATGGAGACGTCGGGCTCATCACGCGCGGTGCGGTTTGGCGGCAACCACAAAAACCGAACTGCCCGCCGGCACGCGCCAGCCAAGATTCATCCACAGATATTCCAACCAGGCCATGCCCCCGAAAATGGCCTCCACCGGCGCAGGATACAAGCGGACATCGCTCGTCGGATTCGCCGGCAGGAAAAGCTTCCGCCGCAGCACCACCAACGGCAGCGACAGGCCGTTCGCATAACTGGCAAAGGTCACCCGCAACCCCGCGCCCTGCATGAGCGCCATCAGCTCCGGCCGCGTGTAGCGGTGCTTCGTCTCGCAGGTATCGTCGTGATACGACCAGAGCCAGCGGAAGGCCGGCACATTGACCAGCACCAGTCCGCCCGGGCGCAGCACCCGGGCAAATTCCTGCAGGGCCCGCGCTCCGTCCTCGACCTGACAAACCACGTCCGCGGACACCACCGCATCGAAACTTTCATCGGCAAACGGCAATGCCGTGATGGAGCCCTGCACGATCTCGGCCTCGGTTCGCAGCCGGGCGAGCTCGCAGGCGCGCGTCGAGAAATCCAATCCCGTCAGCCGCCAGTCCGGCCGGGCCTGCCGCAGATGCTTGATCAACCCGCCGGTCCCGCAGCCGGCATCCAGGATCCGCGCCGGGCCGGCGGGCAGCCCGCGCGCCAGCCAGCGGTTCACCCGGCGGTTGAGCGCGCGGAAATACCACATCCGGTCCTCCACCTCGGCCAGCTTGCGGTATTCGTCCAGTTGCATCCGGCATCTGGATGCCCGCGCCGCCGGGCCGGTGGCGACAAAAAAGCGCCGCGCTTGCCACCACCGGCCCGTCTGCCATCACAGCAGGCGTGTTCGCCACCACCCCCCGCCGCCTCCGCACCGGCCTGCGTTATGCCGTTTCCCTGGCGGTGCTCGGCTGGATCGTCTGGCAGGTCGAGTGGCGCGACTTCGGCAACCTCCGCGGACTCGATTGGCGCTTCGCCCTGCCGGCGGTTCTCCTCGCGGGGCTCGCCTACCCCCTGCAGGCCTGCCGCTGGCAAAAGCTCCTTGCCGCCCAAGACATCCGGCCGACCGGGCTCTGGGTGCAGGTGGTTTTCTGGATCGGCAATTTCTACAATTCGTTTCTCCCCGGCGGCATCGCCGGCGACGGTGTGCGCCTGCATCACACCTGGCGCACCGCCCCCGCGCGCAAGGCCGGAGCTGCCGCCAGCATTGTCGCCGACCGCCTGCTCGGCTTCGCCGCCCTGCTGGTGCTCGCCGCCGCCGCGCTCGGCCTTCATCTGGGTCTCAACGAAGGCGGGAGCGAGCTACGCTCGTTGTTTTACGTCAGCCTGCTCGCCCTGCTGCTTTTGCTGGTGCTGGCCCTGGTCATGACGCGCCCGGGCCTTTGGACACCGTGGGTCGGCCGCTGGCTGGGTGCGGATCGCGCCGCCGCGCTGGGCGCCGCCTTTGCGGCGGTCGGCACCCAACGCGCCACCTTGCTGACTGTAATCGTCCTGAGCGTGATGGTCTGGCTGCTGGATTTTGTCGCCCTCTGGCTCCTGGCCAAAGGCGTCGGGCTGGCCGTCGGCCCGCTGGAGATGACCGTGGCCGCCGCCGCCGCCTATGTGGTCGCCAGCCTGCCGATCAGCATCGGCGGCCACGGGGTGCGCGAGGGCTCGCTGGTCATCGTGTTGGGCTGGCTGGGCGTCGGCGCCGGGGCGCCCGGCTTGGTCCTGCTGCTGGCGCTGGCGTTCTGGGCCGTCACCACCGGCTGGAGTCTGCTCGGCGGCTTGGCGATCTTTGCCGTGCCCGCCGCCAACCGAATTGATTCGGCACCTCCGCCCGCCCGGGACTAGCTGTTGCCCGCCATGTCTCCGGCCATTTTTCGTCGTGAAGGTTTGCGCGTTCTCCTGCTCGCCGCCGCGGCGGCCTTGATCTGGATGACGGCGACCAACCGCTGGACCGCGACGGATTGGGCGACGCCGGCGGCCTACAACGTGGATGCATTGGAAACGCTAGCGCGCTTCCAAGTCTCCGCCGAACAGGGCGCCAGTTTGATCTGGTCGCCTGAGATCAGGCGGCTCGGCGCACCGTGGGCGGCCGACTGGTCGGCCTATCCGCTGCCGGATGCCCCGTGGTATTGGCTGGCCGGCCGGCTGGTAAACCTGCTCGGTCTCATCCCGGCGAGCAATGTGATGCTCCTGCTCGCCCATGTGGGCGCAGTGCTGGCCTTCTATCTTTGCGCCCGCGCCTTGCGGCACCGGCCGATCGTCGCCATCGACGCCGCCCTGATCTTCGGATTCTGCCACTCGATTTTCCATCGCGGCCTCTCCCACCATTCCTTCGCCCTGGCCTTCAGCGTGCCCCCGGCCCTGCTGGTGGCTTGGTGGATCGGCGGCGGTCGCCAGCTCTGGAACAAACGCAGATACTGGATCGCTACCGGGGCCATCGCCGCCGTGATTGGCACCGGCAGCCCGTATTTTGTCTTCCTCTTTTTCCAACTGCTGGCACTCGCCCTCGCTTATCAATGGTTCACGGCGAGGCGGCAGGACAACCTGCTCGCCGGTGCGACCGCTTTCGCCGCCTGTCTCGCCGTCTTTGCGCTCTTCAACGCCGCTTCGCTGCACGCCGCGCTCACCTCCGGCCAACCGGCTGCGATCGCCCGCAATTACGCGGGCACCGAGGTTTACGGCCTGAAACCGATCGAGCTGTTCCTCCCTCCCGACACCCACCGCTGGGACTTTGCCGCCGATTTGGGCCGCACCTATGGCAGCTTCACCCAGCTGCCGGGAGAAATCTCCGCTCCCTACCAAGGCATCATCGGCATCGGCGCCCTGCTCCTCATGTTCGGTGCCTTTGCCGGCCGCCTGTTGCGCGGGCAGGCCGGCCTGCGGCCCGCCCATGCCCCTCTCGGCCTGTGGATCATCGGTTTCGCGATGGTCGGCGGACTCAACAGCCTGCTCGCCTTTGGCGGACTCGACCACTTCCGCGCCGGCAACCGCTACAGCATTCATCTGCTCGCCCTCGCCCTGTTTTTCGCCGGCGGCTGGGCCAGTCGCGTCACCCGCACTTGGTCCACCGGCCGCATCTGCGCGCTGGTGCTGCCGCTCGTGCTGCTCGGTCTCTGGGATCAAATGCCCAAACGCCCCTCCGCCGCCACGCGCGCCGCCTTGCACGCGGCGGCTCTCGCCGACCGGACCGCCGGCAATTACTTGGAATCCCAACTGCCGCCGGGTGCGCACATTTTCCAACTCCCGGCCACCGTCTTTCCGGAAGCCGGCCCGCGCGGCGGCATGAGCGACTATGAGCACCTGCGCCTCTTTCTGGGCACCACAACGCTGCGTTTCGCCCACGGCGCGTTGGCTGGCTCAACCGCCCAGCTTTGGGCCGCACACGCTGCATCGCTTCCCGTCCGCAATCTCGTTCAGGAACTCGAACAGGCCGGTTTTGCCGCGCTGCTCATCGACCGCCGCGCCTACCCGCAAGACGCCGCCGACCTCATCCGCGGATTGCAGGCCACCGGTTATCCGGCCGCCGCCCTGCCCGGCCGACCGGAACTCAGCCTCATCCGGCTCCGACCCTCGGATCGGTCCGCCCTGCCGGATCCCGACCGCATGGATATCCAGCCCCTCTGGCAGCCGACGGACATGCCGGGAGCGCTTTCTCTCCACGCACTCGAAGGCTGGTTCGCCGCCGAAACCGCGGATGGCCGGCATTGGCGCTGGGCCGGCAAACAAGCGACGCTGGGAATCGCCAACGAAACCGGCGCACCGCACACCCTTGTCCTGTCGGGAAACGTCCAGACCGTCTCGCCCGGCCGTCTTGTTCTCCGGCTGAACGGCGTCGAGGTTCGCCGCTACGATTTCGCGCGCGAGCCCGTCAGACTCGACGGGCTGGAACTGCGCGTGCCTGCCGGACCCTCGCTGCTGGAATGGCGCTTTGAAGGCCGGCTCGCCCGGGCCCGCGGCGACCCGCGGGAACTGGGCTTTCAGGTGACGGACCTCGCGTTCGATCCCGTCCACTGAACCGGCGTCTCACTGCTCTTCATCGCGCAGCTCGACCGGCTCAAGTCCGCCGACCACCCACACCAATTCGTGCAGGCCGAAGGCGCGCAAACTCCATC
>JAHCLN010000138.1 GCA_026125215.1 Opitutaceae bacterium | reverse complement strand
GATTGCCCCCCCCCCAGTCAGACCGTCCCAGGCCGGCAACCGGAGCAGGCACCCCCGCCTCCAGCAGCGCGTCCACCGGGCCGCCGGGAGACTGAACATCCGGCATCGCCACAACCAAGCCGCTCTCCTGAAAGGACAGTTTTTCAGGATAGTTTTCAAATCCACGCCCGGGCCGTCTTATCAAGCTGGCCGGCAACGCGTTCTGAGCCGAACTCCATTCCGTCGGCAGGAACATCGGTGTCGGATCCAGCAGGATGGCTTCTTCCATCAAAACCGCATCGGCGCCCCCCCCATCCAATCGCGTCAGCTCAACCGAACTTCCGGCCCTCACGACCTTGGGTTCCACTGGCTGTTCCGGCACAATTACTTGGCTGTCTTCCGGCGGTTTCTGCAGGAGCAAAAACCCGGCTGCCGCCAAAACAACGACCAGCATCAACAACAGCCAAGTCACTGACTGTTCATTTTTTAGAAATCTATAGCCCGTGCTCATGGCGCGAGGGCCAAAGGCTCCTGCGCGCCTACGACTACCCGGGTAAACCCGGCTTGAAACGCCGCGCTCGAGATATCGGTGAGCACAGTCACCGGCACATTGCCCGAATTGGCCCTCACCAGCAGGGAAGGCTCACGGGTTTGGCCTGCCTGAACTTTCAACCACTCCCGGAGCTGCTCAAAATTAATCGCCCCTTGGTCCACGAAGATCAGCCCGGGCCGGATCACGCTGATCACGTGGGTCGTGCGGGCTGCTCCGGCATTCGCACCCGGCATTTCCGGCATGACAAAGTCCACCCCCAAACCCGGAGCCAGCACGAACCGCGATCCAAAGAGCATGAAAAACAGCACGATCAACCCGCCGTTCACGAAGAACAAAAAGTCCAGAGTGCGCGGGGCCGGCTGCAGTTTGGCCGCCAGATCAAGGGGGCGGGTAATCATGTTGCCGCCGCCCCTCCCCCGGTCACACCGGGTTCAACCGCTTCACCAGCACGATACTCGGTCACCAGATACTTCATGATCTCGTTGCCCGACCATTCCACGTCGCGGACAATCGCCCGCACCCGGCCGCTCAGAAAATGATGTGCGAGGTGCGCCGGGATCGCCAGCATCAGGCTCCCCGCGGTGCTCAGCAACGCCTGCCACATGCCGGCGGAAAGCGCGCTGGCCGTGGCATAATCCCGTTCAAAGGCCAGAAATGTCGTCGCCATCCCAAGGATCGTGCCCAGCAGTCCGACCAACGGAGCCACCTGTGCTATGGCGGCGATGGAACCCAGCCTCCGCTCCAAGGCGGGCAGTTCCACCACCGCCGCCTCCTGCACGTGGAAGCGCATCTTGTCCGGCCCGTCCTCGGCATGCAGCAGCGCGGCCTTCACCACCGCGGCCACCGGGCCCGGGGTTTCTTCGCACACCGTCAGGGCCTCGACCAACCGGCGCTTCGAAAGAATGTTTTTGATGCCGTTGATGAACTCCGTGGAGCGGATCTGGCCGCGGTGCAAATAGAGCGCCCGCTCGACGAAGAGCACCAGCGTGAGCAGCCCCATGGCCAGCAACACCCACATCATCGGACCGCCGCGGGCAAAGAGGTTGAAATCAAGGACGGACATGTGTGAAAGAGATTAGGCCTCGCCCGGACTCCAAGGCAAACTCGCAGCGCAACACGGTCATGGCTGGGCGTCGTTGGGGTTGAAACGCGCGAGACGCTGACGGACGATGTTTTCACCGGGCAATCCCGTTCTCAAAATCAGGCGCCAGGCCTCCTGCGCCTGGTCCAGCCGGGCCTGCTGTTCGTAGAGGCTGCCCAGTTCCAGCAGCGTGCGGGCCATCCAGTAGCGGCCCTTGGCCCCAAGTTCCGCCGCCGGGCCGGGCTCCAGCAAAAACTCCGCCACCACATCCCGCCACCACACCGCCTCCGCCGCGGCGGGCTGCCCGCGGCGCGTCAGCAGGTGCCCCAGGTTGAAGCCCGCCTCGACCCGCACATCCACCGGTGCATCCACCCGGTCGCGCAACTGTTCAAAAAGCGCGATGGCCCGCTCCCCGTGGCTGGCATCGCGCAACGACTGCGCATTGTGGCATTCGGCCAGGGCGAGCTGGGCCAGCACCACGTCCTGATGCCCGGCGAAATTGTTCACCAGGCTTTCATAGACCTGCTGCGCCTGCGGGAACTGGTTGAGCCGGCGCAACAGGTCGCCCTGCTTGAGCCGCGCATAAAAAACGTAATCGCTTCCCGGATACTTGGTCACCAGATCCTCGATCAGCTTGTTCGCCTCCTCCAGGTTGGCGTCCTGCCCGCGGCGCTCGGCCAGCAGGGCCGACTGATACAGCGCGAAAGGCGCGTAGGCATTGCCCGGAAAATCATCGGCCAGCTTGGTCAGCAGCCGTTGCGCCTGCACCATCTGGTCTTTGCCGGCATGGTGGTCGGCTTCCACCACGTAGGAATAAACGGCCGCATCCGCCCTGGGATACTCCTCGCGGAGGCGCTGGAGCAGCCCCAGTGCCGCGTCATCCCGCCCGAGCGCGAAATTCGCCTCCGCCTTGAGGAGGGTGGCCGAGCTGGCGATTTCGTTCCGCAATTCCGCCGCCACCTCGGTCAGCCCGCCCTGCAAGACCTCCGCGAGCCGCAGGGTTTGTTCCGGCTCGCCCGCTTCGAATGAAAGTCTCGCCTGCAACCAGGCCATCCGCGCCCGCAACTCCGCCGGCAGCCGGCCGCGGGCGGCTGCCTCGGTCCCGAGCAGCCGGTTCACCCGCGCGTAGGCTTCGGCCGTGCGGCCTTCGGCCTGGAGCGTCCGGGCGAGATTCCATTCGGCCTGCCAGCGGTTGACCGGATCGAACGCCGGATCGGAACCAAGCGCATCCAGCTGGGCCTGGGCCGCATCCAACTGACCCGCCAAAATCTCGGCTTGGACGCGCTGGAACATCAGCCGGCCCGGGGCGATCCCGGGGGGCATCTCGCGCAGCACCTGCGCATAGGCATCGGCCGCACTACGGTAATCGCGGGCACGGAACCACGCCTCCGCAACCAAAAGGCCGAATTCCGCCCGGACCTGTCCGGCGGGAAACTCCGCGGCAGCCCGGGCCGCTTGGTCGGCCGCGTTGCGGTAGCGCCGCTGTTCCCAAGCCGAGGTGGTAAGAATCCCCAGCGCATGCCCTTTGAGCAGGGAACCGGGAAACTCCGCCAGCAGTGCCCGCGCATCCAGCTCCGCCTGCTCGTAGTTTTTCGTCGCCAAGGCCACCTGGGCCCGCACCAGCAGCAAATCCTCCCGCACGGGATGTGGTTCCGCCGGCCCCAGCAACAGGTCCAGCTCGCGCCGGAACTGGGCGCGGGCCGGCTCAGCCGCCGAAGCCCGGGCCAGCGCCTGCAGGGCCAGGCGTTGTTTGCCCCGGTCGTTGCCGTAGGCCAGCAGGGTCTGCAAGGCATTGCGTCCGGCTCCCGTCTCCGGGCCGGCGATCAACCCGAGCAGCAGCCGGAAATCATCCGCCTCGGCCCGTTCCTCCGGCGGCAGCACCATGAGCTGCCGCTGCAGTTCCGCCACGGCCTCGCCCTTGCGCCCCAGCGAATCGAGCATCACCGCGTAGGTCCGGGCAAACCCGTAGCCGGCTTTGCGCCCCTGCAGGCGCTCCACGTTTTTGCGCGTTTCCTCCAACAGCGTGGCATCAACGGGACCGGCACGCAGCCGCGTTTGCTCTCGCGCCAGCACGAAACGGGCCCGTGCCATTTCGGAGACGGCGGCCGCGGCGGCCTGGTCGTGGAGACTCCGCGCCCGGTTCAGATCCCCCGCGGCCTCGGCCAGTTGGCCCTGGAGGAAATAATACCACCCGCGGTCGTCGGCCTCCAAATCTTCCGCATTGACCCCGGTCAGCGCGGCGCGGGCATCGTCGAACCGTTTCTGGTGCGCCGCGATGAGCCCCGCGCGCAGCTGCCAAGACGCATCGCGCAGACCCACAAAACCCTGCAACGTCTCCGCCGCTTCCTCGATGCGGCCGTCGTCCAGCAGCGCGGTCACCAGCGCCAGGGTCAACGCCGCCCGGTCCGCGCCCGGCTCGTTGAGCAACTGCCGGTAAAGGGTTGCGGCCGCAGAGGGGAAACCGAGTTCTTGCGCGCGCCGGGCCGCCGCCAGACTCATCAGCCGGCTGCCGTCGGACGGGGCCGCGGCCCCGGGCAATGTCACCAGCGGCACCGGCGCGTTCAGCGGTTCTTGGGCGGAAAGCAGCAGGGCCGGAAAAAGCAGGAGGGCGGTTCGGAAGCGCAGGCGCACGGCGGGGAAAATTGCGGCGACGGGTGGAAACAATCAACCGCGATATGCACACAGTTCCGTCTCGCCCGCCGAAGTTCCGCCATTCTACTCTCCCGGTGTTCCCGGTCTCCTCCATCCCTCCCCTACCATGAACGTCCTCATCATCCTCGGCATTCTCCTCGCCATTGCCATCGGCCTCGTCCTGTGGGCTGTCGGCATTTACAACACCCTAGTCGCGCTGCGCAACCGCTTCAAAAACGCCTTCGCGCAGATCGACGTGCAGCTCAAGCGCCGCTACGACCTCATCCCCAACCTCGTCGAGGTGGCCAAGGGCTACCTCAAGCACGAGCGCGAGACGCTCGAGGCCGTCATCAAGGCCCGCAACATCGCCCTCGCCGCTTCCCAGGCCGCCGCCGCCAATCCCGCCGACGGCAACGCCGTCAAGGGTCTCATGACCGCCGAGGCCGGGCTCGGCGGCGTGCTCTCGCGCCTCATGATGGTCTCCGAGCAGTATCCCGACCTGAAGGCCAACCAGAACATGCAGCAGCTCACCGAGGAGCTCACTTCCACGGAAAACAAGATCTCCTTCGCGCGGCAGGCCTACAACGACAGCGTCATGGCCTACAACACGAAGCGGGAAACCTTCCCCGACAATATCTTCGCCGGCATGTTCAATTTCCTGCCCGCCGAGCTGTTCAAGGTCGAGGATCCCACCGAGCGCAACGCCCCGCAGGTAAAATTCAGCTGAAGGCCGCGGCGGGTATCGGGTGGCCGGTGGCGAGCATCCCGCTGACCCGGTCTTGCTCCACTCGCTCCTCACCACCCGCTGCTCGCTACCGCCCCCATGGATTTCTTCGAAGCCCAGGCCCTCGCCCGGAAGCGCTCGTCCCGGCTCGTCCTGCTCTTCGGCCTGGCGGTGCTGGGCACTATCCTCGCGGGCTACGCCGCGGCAATGGCACTCTTCGGCCAGTTTGATATCCGTGGCGAAGAGCTGCATTACGACTTCGACGGCCCGTTCCGCCTTTGGAATCCGGTGATCCTTGCCTGGGTCGCGGGCGGCACGGTCGTGGTCGTCGGCTTGGCTTCGCTTTTCAAGTGGACCCAGCTGCGCAGCGGCGGCGCGGCGGTCGCCGAGATGGTCGGCGGCCGGCGCGTGGCACCCGACACCACCGATCTCGCCGAACGCCGCCTGCTCAATGTCGTCGAGGAGATGGCCATCGCTTCCGGCGTGCCGGTGCCCGCCGTCTTCATCCTCGATCAGGAACCGGGCATCAACGCCTTCGCCGCCGGTCTCACGACATCCGACGCGGTGGTGGCCGTCACCAAGGGCGCGCTGGAAAAACTCACCCGCGACGAATTGCAGGGCGTCGTCGCGCACGAGTTCAGCCACATTCTCAACGGCGACATGGGGCTCAACGTGAAGCTGTCCGCCATCGTGTTCGGCATTCTTTTCCTCGGCCTCATCGGGCGCGGCCTGCTCTACAGCCTCGCCCGCGGCCGGGTGCGCGGCGGCAAGGACAAGGGCGGCGGGATTGCCGTGCTGGTCGTCATCGGCCTCGCCTTGCTCATCGTCGGCTACGTCGGCTACTTTTTCGGCCGCCTGATCCAGGCCGCCGTTTCCCGGCAGCGGGAGTTTCTGGCCGATGCCGCCGCCGTGCAGTTCACGCGCAATCCCGACGGCATCGCCGGCGTGCTGAAGAAAATCGGCGGTTATACCATCGGTTCGCGGATGATCGGCTCCCGGGCGGGCGAAATCGGCCATTTCTACTTTGCCCAGGGATTTCGCTCCCAGTTTGGCGGGGCTTGGGCCACCCACCCGCCCCTGCCCGTGCGCATCCGGGCCATCGAGCCGCAGTGGGACGGCCGCTTTTTCCAGCCCAAGGAGGTGGTGGACGTGAAGACCCAGTCCTTTGCCGAAACCGGCCTCGGCGGTGCACCCAAGCCGCCGCCCCGCTCCCCAACCCCCGGAGTGCCTCTGCCCCCGCCGCTGGGCCGCATCCCCTTCGCGGCCGCCGCGGTGGTTGCCGAGGTCGGCGCCCTCACCGCCGGCCATTTCGCCCAGGCCCAGTCTGTCCTCGAATCCATCCCCCCGAGCCTGCGCGCCGCGGCCCACGACGCCCGGCTCGCGCCGGCCTTGGTTTACAGTCTGGTGCTCGGTTCCGCCGAAGCCCGTGATCTGGTCGCCCGGCATGACAGCGCCGCCGCCGCCGAGCACGCCGCCCGCCTCCGGCCGGAGGTGGCGGCGCTGCCGCCCGCCGCCCGGCTGCCCCTGCTCCAGCTTGCTTTCCCGGTGCTGAGCACGCTCGATGCCGGCGCCCGCGAACGTTTCGTCACCACGCTCGACGAGCTCGTCCATTCCGACACCAAGGTCAGCACCTTCGAGTTCGCGCTGCAGAAAATGCTGTTGCACCAGCTCCGGCTCGCCGGCGCGCCGCAGGCACGGGTGGATTTCCACGCGTTTCAGGCCGTGGCCGACGACATCGCCATCGTGCTCTCAACGTTGGCCCGCGTCGGTCATCCGGACGAAACCGGAGCGGCCGGGGCCTTCCAGGCCGGCGCCTCCCAGCTGCCGCTGATCCGGCAGCAGCTGGCGCTCCAAACGGCCGGCCCGGACAACCTCGCGCCCCTCGACCGCGCGCTTGACCGGCTCGCGGTCAGTTCGCTGCCCATCAAAAAACGCGTGCTCAACGCCGCCGCCCACACCATCGGGAGCGACGGCACCGTGACCGCGGAAGAAGGCGAACTTTTGCGCGCAATCGCGGTCACGATTGACTGCCCGCTCCCGCTGCCCGCCGCCACCGCGTAAGTCCGCTTGTCAGGAAGCGGCGGCCCCGGCAAAGTGGGACGGTTCAAGCATGGCGTATCCGATTCCATCCAACGAAACCGAGCGGCTGGCCTCGCTCCGCGCCTACGGGATTCTCGACACCCCCGCGGAGAAGGAATACGACGACTTGGTCGCGCTCGCCGCCGAAATCTGCGGCACCCCGCTCGCCGCCATCACGCTGATCGACGAAACCCGGCAGTGGTTCAAGGCGCGCGTCGGCATCGGAGATACGGAAACGCCCCGGGCGACGGCCTTTTGCGCGCACACCATCTGTGCCGCCGACCAGGAGATTTTCATCGTGCCCGACGCGCAGCAGGACCGGCGCTTCGCCGACTACGCCAACGTCACCGGCGATCCGCGCATCCGCTTCTACGCCGGCGCCCCGCTCGTGACCCGCGACGGCCACGCCCTCGGCGCGCTCTGCGTCGTGGACCGGCAGCCGCGCGAGCTCACCCCGGAACAGTTGCGCGCGCTCGGCATCCTGCGCCGGCATGTGGTGAACGCCCTCGAACTCCGCCGGCTGGTGCACGAACAGGAGCGGACCATCGGCGAACTGCATGCGGCCCAGCGTGCGCTGGACTCCGCCCGGCGCGAGGCCGAGGCCGCCACCGAAGCCAAGAGCCGTTTCCTCGCGACGATGAGCCACGAGATCCGCACGCCGCTCAACGCCATGCTCGGCATGACGACGCTGCTGCGCACCACCCCGCTCAATCCGGACCAGGCGGACAGCACCGAGACCATCCGCACCAGCGGCGAGATGCTGCTCACGCTCGTCAACGACATCCTCGACTTCTCCAAAATCGAGGCCGGCCGGCTCGACCTGGAGCAAACCCCCTTCACCGTGGCCGCCTGCATCGACAGCGCCTGCGACCTCGTGGCCCCGGTCGTGCGCGAAAAAAAGCTCCGGCTGCAGCGCCATCTCGATCCGGCCGCCCCCGCCGTCATCCTCGGCGACGAGGTCAGGCTCCGGCAAATCCTGCTCAACCTGCTCTCCAACGCCGTCAAGTTCACCCCCGCCGGTGGCGAAGTCACCCTCGGGCTCACGGCGCGGCCGGATGCCGGCGGCCGGCTGGAACTGGAATTCGCCGTGCGCGACACGGGCATCGGCATTCCCGCCGACCGCATCGCCCGCCTGTTCCAGCTCTACACCCAGGCTGAAACCTCGACCACCCGGCGCTATGGCGGCACCGGCCTCGGTCTCGCCATCAGCAAGCGGCTGGTCGAGATGATGGGCGGCCGCATGTGGGTGGAAAGCAGCGAAGGCGCCGGTTCGACCTTCCGCTTCACCCTGCTCGCCGATCCCGCCGAGGCCGCCACGCCCCGGCCCATCCGGGAAAAACTGGACGCCGGGTTCGCCGGCCGTCACCCCGCCCGCGTGCTTGTCGCGGACGACAACCCGCTCAACCGCAAGGTCGCGCTGCGTTTGCTGGAAAACCTCGGTTACCGGCCCGCCGCCGTAAACGACGGCGAGGCGGCACTGCGGCATGCCGGCGACCCGGGTTGCGACTTCATCCTGATGGACGACGAGATGCCCGGACTCACCGGCCCGGCCGCCACCGCCGAGATCCGCCGGCAGATCCCGCCGGAAAAGCAACCCGTCATCGTCGCGCTCACCGCCCACGCCCTCGTCGGCGACCGCGAACGCTACCTCGCCGCCGGCATGGATGAATATCTCACGAAGCCCCTCCGGGTGGAACACCTCACGGCCCTGCTCGCCCGCCTGCCCGCACTGAAAGCGGAACTTCAGTCCCGTCTGCGCCGCTGAAAACAGGATTGCCGGCGGCGCCGCGTTGCTCCGCGCTTGGCGCCCATGGCCATCGACCCCTCCACCTTTAAACAGCCTCTGCGTCCTTCACCCGCGGCCCGCGACGCCCTCGCCCGCTGGCGCGCCGCCCGCTTCGGGCTCTTCATCCACTGGGGACTCTACGCCATCCCCGCCGGCGTCTGGCAGGGCAAACGTGTCCCTTACATCGGCGAGTGGCTGATGTTTCGCGAAAAAATCCCCGTCGCCACCTACGCGAAATTCGCCGCGCGCTTTCACCCCCGCCGCTTTGACGCCGCCGCCATCGTCCGTCTCGCGCGCGAGGCCGGCCAGCGCTACCTCGTCATCACCGCCAAGCACCACGACGGCTTCGCGATGTATGACT
>JAHCLN010000137.1 GCA_026125215.1 Opitutaceae bacterium | reverse complement strand
CACGCCTACATGTGGGCGCTGATGGGCGCCTCCAGGTAGAACGTGGTGGCGGCGCCCGGCTCGCTGACTGCCCAGGTGCGGCCTCCCATGCGTTCCACTGCCTTGCGAACGATTGCCAGCCCGACGCCGGTTCCCGAATAGTCTTCGGATCGATGCAAGCGTTGAAAGATGTCGAAGATGCGGTCGTGGTACTTCATGTCGAAACCGATGCCATTATCGCGCACCCACAGCGTACACAGCGAATTTTCGATGCTGCCGCCAATCTCAATGGCGGGAGCAGCGACGTCGCGCGTGAACTTGAGGGCGTTGTCCAGCAGGTTGCGCAGCACCTGCGCCAGCCCGTCGGGATCGGCCAGCACCTCGGCGTCGGGCACGGTCACGCGCAGGTCCACGCCGCGCTGCGCGATTTCCGGCGCCAGCACCTCCTGCAGCTGCCCAAGGACGGCCGAGAGGCGCACGCGGCCCGGTCGCAACGACCGGCGCTCCAGCTGTGAATACGAGAGCAAGTCGTCGATCAACTGGCCCATCTGCACGCTGGCGTTGCGCACAGCCTGCAGGAACCGCCGGCCCTCGTCGTTCAGCTGCGCCGCGTGGTCCTCCAGCAGCAAGCGGCTGTAGCCGTCGATGCCGCGCAACGGCGCCTTCAGGTCGTGGGAAACCGAGTAGGTGAAGGTTTCCAGCTCGCGGTTCTTGGCCTGCAGCTCCGCGGTGCGCTGGGCGACGATTTTTTCCAGGTTGGCGTTCAGCTCGGTCACCGCCTGCTCGGCCCGCAGACGCTCGGTGATGTCGAACAGCGTCGCGATCACGTGCGGCTCGCCCCGGAGCTCGATGCGGGCGACGCCGAGGCTGACCATGCGAACCTGTCCGATCCGGGTGCGCACCTCCAGCTGCAGGTTTTCGATCTGGTCGCGGCCCGCCAGCTGCGACCGCACGCGCTCCAGCTCCCCGGCGGCGATCATTCCGAGTTCCACCGGCGTGCGGCCGGTCACCGCCTCCCGCGGCCAGCCGAAGAGCCGCAGGAAGGCGTCGTTCACCTCGATCAGGCCAAGGTCGCTTGCCCGGCCGATGGCGAGCGGCACCGGTCCGGTCCGGAAAGCGCGGGCAAACCGCTCCTGGCTCTCGCGCAGGGCGGCCTCCGCGCGGTGGCGCTCCGTGACGTCGATCGAGTGGATGAAAATGCCCTCCGGGGCCGGCTGGATGCTCAGTTCAAACCATGCGCTGTCGCCCTCGGGGAAGGCGAACTCCTCCTCGATCCGCCGTGCGGTGCGGTGCTCCATGCAGAGCTGCATGGTCGCAAACAGCCGCGACTGCTCGAAACCGGGATAGCATTCGAAAACCGTCCGCCCCAGCAATTCCTCGCGGCGGCGCCGTCCGTTGCGCGCCGCGGCCTCGTTGAGGTAAAGATACCGGTAGTCGCGGCCGTGCAGCTGGCAGCCCTCCAGCATGTTGTCGAGCAGGCCACGCAACCTTTCCTCGCGGACGGCCAGCTCGCGGGCATTGCGGGCGGCGGCGGCCTGCAGCCGGAAAACCAGCATACTGACCACCCCCAGCACCGCCAGGGCCGCGGCCGTGGCGACCAGAAACTCCATGCGGTGCCGGGCGGTCATCTGCCGCAGCGCCGCCTGCAGCTCCGTGTCGGCAGCATCGGCCGCCTTTTCAACCGCGTGGAAAGCCGTGCGCAATTCCGCGATGTCCGCCGGCCCCGGACGCACGGTGCGCGGCCAGGCATCGAGCCGTTCGCGCAGGGTCTGCGTCGCCGTCCACGGTTGGACCAACGTTTCGCCCGCGGCGATTTTCGATTCGAAAGCATCCAGCGCCTGGTGCAGCAGGGCCTGCCCCTGTTCCCGCGTGTAGGGGCTGCCCGGTTCGCCGGCCTGGCTCAGGTGCAGGTAGCCCTTTGCGAGATCGAGCCGGGCTTCGCGCAGTTCCCGCATGCCTGTCAGCAGCTGCCGCATCCGTTCGTTCTGCCGCACATGCAGCCCGACCAAGAGGGCACCCACCAGCAGGGCCCCCGCCACGACGGCCCAGCTCCACCAAAGTTCCCGGCCGACCGGCCGGCTGTGTCCGGGTTTACTCACGGCGCCTCAATTTCATCGATTCGGTGACAAACCGGAACTGCCGCGTGAGCTGTTTGTAGTCGTCGGTGCCGAGCAATGCCTCCAGGTGCCGGTCCCATTCCTCCCGCAGGGCGCGGTCTTCCCGCCGAAATCCGAACGCCGTGCGACCGGAAGGTCCGTCGCCGGGCGGCCCGGACAACACCTCGACCAAGTCTGCGGCGGAGGGCTGCGCCGCCATCCAGAGCACGGTCGGCAGGGACAGGGCCAAACCGTCCGCCCGTCCGTCCGCGACCAAGGTGAGACCCGAACCGGCATCGGGCACGATCAGCAGACGTTCCGGGGGCAGCCCCAGACCGGTCAGCTCGGCCAGTTCCACCGAGCCGGCCAGCACGGCAAACCTGAAGTCGGGCCGGGTCAGGGCTGCCGCCCGGGACGCCACGCCCCGGGGATTGCCCTTTGCCACCAGCAGACCCGGCCCCACCTCCTGCATCGGGCGGGAAAACGCCACCAGCGCCTCACGCTCCGGCGTGATGAACATGCCCGCCGCAATCACGTCAAACCGCCCCGCCTTCAGCCCGCCGATCAACGCATTGAACTCCGTCAGCACCCAGACCGGCTCGCCCAGTCCCATCCGCTGCGCCACGCGGCGTGCCGCCTCGGGCGCAAGCCCCGTCACCCGGCCCTCGCCGGTCAAAAAGGCATACGGCGCCTCGACCGCGTAGCCGATGCGGACCGTGCCCGCCTCGCGGACCTCCGCCAACGAGCGGTCACGCTGGCTCCACCACGCGCCCGCCGCCGCCAATCCGACCACGACCAGCACCAGGGTCAGCAGGAGGCCACCGCGGCTCCGCCCGGAAAGCGAAGCCTTTCCGGCAGGGTGACGATGAAAACGGCGGCGGCGCATGGGGATGCCGGGAGACTGACGGGCGGCGAAAGCGTAGCCCTTGCCTTGCATGACCTGCAAGCCGCAAGCACCCGGCCGCGGGCTTCTTCCGCCGGTCCGTCCGATTCACGGCTTGCTAAGCGGGCGCTGCCGCCCTGTTTTGGGAGCCTTTCGCTCCGACATGACCTCCGTCCAGATCCGCCAGTCGTTCCTCGATTTCTTCGCCTCGAAGCAGCACACCATCGTGCCGTCGGCCTCGCTGCTGCCGGACTCGCCCGGCCTGCTCTTCACCAACGCCGGCATGAACCAGTTCGTGCCCATCTTCCTCGGCGACCGCGCGCCCGATGTCTCCAAGTGGGCCGGTGCCAAGCCCGGCAAGGACACCCGCGCCGCGGACACGCAGAAATGCATCCGCGCCGGCGGCAAGCACAACGACCTCGAGGACGTCGGCTTCGACACCTACCACCACACGATGTTCGAGATGCTGGGCAACTGGTCCTTCGGCGATTACTTCAAAAAGGAAACACTCGAATGGGGCTGGGAACTCATCACCAAGGTCTGGGGCATCCCGCCGAAGCGCCTCTTCGCCACCGTCTATAATCCCGACAAGTCCAAGGGCGATCCGTCCGATTTTGACCAGGAGGCCTACGACATCTGGACCGGGATTTTCACCAAGGCCGGGCTCGACCCGAAGGTGCACATCGTCCCCGGCAACAAGAAGGACAATTTCTGGCAGATGGGCGACACCGGCCCCTGCGGACCGTGCTCGGAGATCCATTTCAACCTGCTGCCCTCCGACGACGAGGCCGAGGGCCGCAAGTTGGTGAACAGTTCCTCACCGCGCTGCATCGAGATCTGGAACCACGTCTTCATCCAGTTCAACGCCAACGCCGACGGCACCTTCTCCCCGCTCGCCGCCAAGCACATCGACACCGGCATGGGCTTCGAACGCGTCGCCGGCATCTACGCCACGACGAAGGGCTTCAAGGACTTCAGCGCCGAGCCTTCCAACTACGAGGCCGACGTCTTCGCTCCCCTCTTCGCGAAAATCGCCGCCCTCTCCGGCAAGACCTACACCCGCACCGTCCCGACGAAACGCGAAGGCCTGACCGAACAGGAAAATACCGACATCGCGTTCCGCGTTCTCGCCGACCACGCCCGCTGCGTGAGCTGCGCCATCGCCGACGGCATCCTCCCCGGCAACGAAGGCCGCAACTACGTCATCCGCCGCATCCTCCGCCGCGGCATTTTGTATGGGAAGAAAATCGGCCTGAAGATCGGCGACTTTTCCCAACTCGTCGCCCCGGTCGTCGAGTCACTCGGCCCGGTTTTTCCTGAGTTGAAGCAACAGCAATCAATCATCCATCGCGTCATCCGAAGCGAGGAGGAATCATTTGGTCGAACACTGGACCGCGGACTTCGCAAATTCGATATCGCCGCAGCCAATGCCAAAAAGAACTTCAACTCCATCGACGGAGCGGATGCCTTTGAATTATACGACACCTACGGGTTTCCGCTGGACATGACCCAAGTGTTGGCGGCTGAGCTGGGACTCAGTGTGCATGTATCCTATTTTGAACAACTGATGACGGAGCAACGCGAACGCGCTCGCGCCGCACAAAAGAAAGAAATCATCGTCGCGGCCACCGAAGGCGAAGCCACCGACCTCAAACCGACGAAGTTCCTCGGCTACACCGAGACCCATGCCCAAGGCCAGCTCGTTGACGTCATCAAGACCGAGAAGGACACCTTCCTCGTTTTCGACCAGACGCCCTTCTACGCAGAAATGGGCGGCCAGACCGGCGACGCCGGCACCGCGCTCATCGACGGGCAACTCGTCCACATCACCGATTGCGTGAAGGACAAGGCCGGCCGCCACCTGCACAAGGTCGCCCCGGAATCTGAACTTCAGCTTCCCGCCTTAAACTCGACGGCAACCCTTCAGGTTGACGTGGTTCGCCGCCGCGCGATCAACCGCCATCACTCCGCCGCGCATCTCATCCACTGGGCGCTGCGCAAGGTCCTCGGCACCCATGTCCGGCAGGCCGGCACGTCGAAGACCGCCGACCGCATGCGCTTCGACTTCTCCCACTTCGAGGCCGCCACCCCGGCCCAGTTGCGCGAGGTCGAGCAGCTCGTGAACGACAAGGTCATCGACAACGCCAAGGTCGAGATTTACGAAACCGAATTCGACAAGAAGCCCGAGGGCACCCTCGCCTTCTTCGGCGACAAATACGGCAAATTTGTCCGCGTCGTGGACATCGGCGGTTATTCGCGCGAGCTCTGCGGCGGCACCCACGTCGCCAGCACCGGCGAGATCGGCCTCATCAAGATCGTGGCCGAGATGGCCATCGCCGCCGGCACCCGCCGCATCGAGGCTGTCGCCGGCGCCCCTGCCTTCGCCCTCGTCGAATCGCACGAATCCGCCCTCAAGGCCGTCAGCGCCAAGCTCAACGCCGGCCCGCAGGACGTCAGCCAAAAGCTTGAAGCCCTGCTCGCGCACCAGAAGGAGCTTGAGCAAAAGCTGAAGGCCTTCGAGGCCAAGGCCTCCGCCGGCCTCGCCGAGGAACTCGCCGCCGCCGCCGTCGCCAAGGACGGACTCAAATGGGTTTCCGCCGTCGTCAACGCCGACAATCAGGACGCCCTCCGCTCGCTCGGCAGCCAGGTGCTGCACAAGGTCGGCGCCGGCGCGGTCGTGCAGCTCGGCGCGTTGTTCGACGGCAAGGTCGCGCTCGTCGCGTATTGCTCGCCCGAGGCCATCAAGGCCGGCCAGGCCGCCGGCAAGCTCATCGGCGCCCTCGCCGGCAAGCTCGGCGGCAAAGGCGGCGGCAAGCCCGACTACGCCCAGGGCGGCGGCGGCGACGCCTCCAAACTGGCCGACGCGCTGAAGCTTTGATTGTAGGGCGGGATCGCTGATCCCGCCTTTTCATTTGGAAGACGCACGCCTCCGTGGCGGGGTCAGCGACCCCGCCCTACACCAAATCCTTCACTCATTCTGAGCGCAGCGCCACGAGCGGATCGATTTTCGCGGCCCGGCGGGCCGGCAGCCAGCTCGCGATCAGCGCCACGGCGATGAGCACGAGCGAAACGGCGGCGTAAACCACCGGCTCGGTGGGGGTCACCCCGAAAAGCAGCGTCGTCATGTAACGGCTGAGCAGCAATGCGCCCACCAGACCGACCGCCACGCCCACCCCGGCCTTCCACAGACCCTGTTTCAAGATCAGGCCGACGATCTGGCCGTGCGAGGCGCCGATGGCCCCGCGCACCCCGATCTCCCGCGTGCGCTGGGAGACATCATAGGCCAGCACGCCGTAAATCCCGAGCGAGGACAGAAACAAGGCCAGCCCGGCGAAGGCCGCCAGCAGCAGCATCACGGCGCGGCGGTTGTCGAACGAACTGCCCACCACCTTTTCCATGGAACCGGCATCGTAGAGAAAAATCGCCGGATCGAGCGCCTTCAGCTTGGCGCGCAGCGCCGGCACCAGTTCCTCCGCCGGCCGGACGGTGCGCAGGAACAAAGTGGCACCACCCGGCCGGGCACCCTGCGGCACCACCTGGTAGATGAACGGATTGCCGCTCTTCTCCTCCACGCCGTTGTGCGGCACGTCCATGACCACGCCGATGATGGTCGGCCAATCCTCCGGTTTTTCGGGCCTCGGGCCGAAGGCGAACCGTCCGCCGAGCGCCGAGCGGCCGGGAAAAAACTTCCGTGCAAAACTCTCATCCACCACAAAGACCCGACGCTGGGGATCGCGGTCCGCCTCTTCGTAGAAACGGCCTTCGAGCATCTTCAGCCCGAGCGTCTCCGCATAGCCGGGCGTGACCTGCACGCGAAAAGCGCCGGGCTGGGGCGAGCCCGGCGGCAGCGTATCCTCCTCCAGCGTGAAGGCATTGATGGGCAGGCCGCCCTGGAAAGGCGTGGCCGCGGCGAGCGCGACCGAAGTCACGCCGGGCAGTTCCAGCAACGTGTGGCGCAGCCGCTCCTGAAACTGGTCCGCCGCCTCCGGGCTGGCGCGATGCGCCGCGGGGATCACGATGCGCGCGGTGACGACTCCCTGCGGGTTGAAGCCGGGGTTGACCTCGAGCGCCTTGGCAAAACTTTGAATCAACAGGCCCGCACCGGTGAGCAGCACCAGGGCCACGGCCACCTGCGTCATCACGAGCACGCTGCTCAGCAACCGCACCCCCCGGCCGGACGAACTGCCGCGCGAGTTGCTCTGGATAACCTCGGCCAGATTGGTGCGCAGGACATGAAAAACCGGGACCAGCCCGATCAAAAGGCCGATCACCACCGTCAGCCCCACGGCAAAACCGAGCACATGCAAATCGAGCGTCGCCGGCAGCGCCTGCGGCAGCATCTTTGCGAGATAATAGTTGCTCGTCTTGAGCGCGGCCCAGGCCAGCCCGATGCCCAGCGCCGCACCCAGCGTGGTGAGCAGCAGGCTTTCCAGCAGAAGCTGACGGGCAATGATGCCGCGACCGGCCCCGAGGGCCGCGCGGATGGCGAGTTCCGACTGCCGGGCGTTGGCGCGCACGAGCAGGAGGTTGGCCACGTTGACGCAGCCGATGAGCAGCACGAAGGCCACGCCGCCCTGCAACATGAGCAGGGTTGTCCGCACCGGCCGCACGCGCTGTTCCTGCACGCCGCCGACATTCATCGTCATGCCCGAGCGGTCGACAAACCCCTTTACCTGCGGCGGGGCGGCTTCCACGTATCGCTGCTCCATGGTCTTGGCCTCGGCGTCGGCCTGCCCGGCGGCAACACCGGGCTTCAGCCGCCCGAACAGCTGGAGTCCCACACCGTAGCGGCCCTGCGGATTCTCCTGGGCCGGCGGCCAGGACAGCGGGAGGACAAATTTTACGCGTGCATCCCAAGCCTCGAACACCCGCGGCGCCACGCCGATGATCGTGTAGTTCTCACCACCCAGGCGGATTTCCCGCCCGACCACGCCGGGGTCCTCGGAAAACTGTGTGCGCCAGAACGACTGGGTCAGCACGACCACCCGGTCGGCCCCGGGCTTGTTCTGTTCCTTCGTGAAGAACTCACCCAGCAGCGGCTGCACCCGCAGGATTTGGAAAATTTCCGCCGTGGCCCGGGCCATGTCCAGCCGCACCACGCTCTCATCCTCGCCAAACATCTGCTGCCCGAACGTCCAGAGCGCGAGCGTCTCGTAGGACGTGGCGTTGGCCGAGTAGTCGAGGTAGAACGGGACATTGGCCGGCATCTTGTCGAGGCCGGCCTTCTTCGCGGAGGTGTAGAGCTCGACGATCCGCTCCGGCTCGTGAAACGGCAGCGGTTTCAGCATGAGCGAATAGACCGTGGAGAAAATCGCGGCCGTGGCGCCGATGCAGAGGGCCAGCGTGAGCAGCGTGGCGGCGCTGATGCCCCGGCTTTTCCAGAGAAGCCGGAGGGCGTAGCGAAAATCACCGGCCGCACCGGTCAGCAAACCAACTGAAACTCCCGGAGCGTCGTGTGATGGAGGCATGGTGAATACAACCCCGTTGGGACAGGAAAGTTACATCCGTCCAAGGCCGAAATGAACTACCCCTGCCGGACAGCCCATTTCTCCAGCGCCGCCTGCATGTCCGACCGGCGCACGGGCTTGCTGATGAAATCGCACATGCCCACCTGCAGGCAGTGGTCCCGGTCCTCGACCGTGTTGTTCGCCGTGATGGCGACGATTGGCGGCGGTTTGGGCAGCTGCCGCCGGATTTCCAAGGTCGCGGCAAACCCGTCCAGCTCCGGCATGCGGCAATCCATGAAAATCACCGCGTAGTCCTTGAGCCTGGCCAATGCCACGGCCTCGGCACCGTTCACCGCGATGTCCACGCGGCAGCCCAGGCTTTCCAGCAGCTTCCGCACCACCAGCCGGTTGACGGCTTCGTCATCGGCGAGGAGCACGGGCACGTCGAAGCGGACCGCCGGCGCCACGGCAGGGGTAACCGGCGCCGTCGCCGGCACCGTGCCCGCTCTCAAAGCCCCCTGCAGCACCTCCGCCACGGCGGCCGGGCGCAAAAGCGGTTTGCGCAGCACCGCCGCCAACGGGTGGCCGAAGTCCGGCGGCGGCTGCGCGGGCCGGGTCGTCAGCAGCACAACCGGCAGCGGCCTCGTCTTGGAGATGGCCTGCAACTCGCGCCCGATTTCGGCCCCGACCAGCGCCGGAACGCTCTCGTCCATCATCAGCAGCACGGGCCGCGAAGCCGCGGCCTCGCGGCGCAGCCAGGCGACGATCTCGGACCAGGCGGCCGCCTCGGTCGCGGCATAACCGGCCCGGGCCAG
>JAHCLN010000136.1 GCA_026125215.1 Opitutaceae bacterium | reverse complement strand
CGCGCCGTCAACCAGCTCGGCATGGTCGTGCGCGGCCTGTTTGGCGAGGGGTCCGATGCCTCCGGCAGCATCTTCCAGATTTCCAACCAGACGACCCTCGGCGAAGCCGAGGAGGAGATCATCCGCCGCCTCGGCGGCGTGCTCAACACCATCATCGAACACGAGCTCAACGCCCGGGAAAAACTCCTGGAAGCCGATGCCGGCAAGTTGTTCGACAAGATGGGCCGCGCCTACGGCATCCTGCAAAACAGCCACCTCCTCAGCTCCGGCGAGGCGATGAACCTCCTTTCGCTCATCCGTCTCGGCATCGACCTCGGCGTCTATCCCGAGGCCAGCCGGGCCGTGGTGGACCGGCTCTTCATCGAGGCCCAGCCCGGCCACCTGCAGCACACCCAGAAGGGCCAGTTCGAGGCCGGCCAGCGCGACCTGCTCCGGGCCGCCCGTCTGCGGGCTGAATTTGCCAATTTCACCCGACCGGATTTCCCTTTCACCGCCGACGGAAAAAACTGATAATCCCTCTCATGTCCCAGGAACCGATGAACAACTTCACGCCGCGTGCCCAGCAGGTGCTGGCCCTGGCCCGCAAGGAAGCCGACCGCTTCCACCACAACTACGTCGGCACCGAGCACATCCTGCTCGGGCTGATCAAGCTGGGGCAGGGTGTCGCCGTGAGCGTGCTCCAGAAGATGGGCCTCGACCTCGAGACCGTGCGCGCCGCCGTGGAGAAGCAGGTCGGCACCGGGCAGGAAACGAAGACGCTCGGCAGCATTCCCTACACCCCCCGGGTGAAAAAGGTCCTCGCGCTGGCCGGCAAGGAGGCGAAGACCCTCAACCATTCCTACGTCGGCACCGAGCACATCCTGCTCGGCCTCCTCCGCGAGGGCGAGGGCGTGGCCGCCCGCGTGCTGAAGTCGCTCGACATCGACATCGAGCGCACCCGCAACGAAATCCTCCGCGAGCTCGACCCGCAGTTTTCGGGCGGCGAACAGGGCGGGGGCGAGGAAGCCGCCGCCGGCAGCCCGCAGCGCCCCGGCGCGCAGGCCGACGACAAAAAGGAGGTCAAGACCCCCGCGCTCAAGGCCTTCGGCCGCGACCTCACCGAGTTGGCGCGCAAGTCCGAGATGGATCCCGTCATCGGCCGCAAGCAGGAGATCCGCCGCGTCATCCAGATTCTCTGCCGCCGCACCAAGAACAACCCCGTGCTCATCGGCGAGGCCGGCGTGGGCAAGACGGCCATCGTCGAGGGCCTCGCGCAGGAAATCGCTTCCGGCAACGTGCCCGAGATTTTGCTGGAGAAGAAGGTCATCACCCTCGATCTCGCCCTCATGGTCGCCGGCACGAAATACCGCGGCCAGTTCGAGGAGCGCATCAAGGCCGTGATGGACGAGATCAAGCGCGCCCGGAACATCATCCTCTTCATCGACGAGCTCCACACCATCGTCGGCGCCGGTGCCGCCGAGGGCGCGATGGACGCATCCAACATCTTCAAGCCCGCCCTCAGCCGCGGCGAGCTCCAGTGCATCGGCGCCACCACGCTCAACGAATACCGCAAATACATCGAAAAGGACAGCGCCCTCGACCGGCGTTTCCAGGCGGTCAAGGTCGAGGCGCCCTCGGTGGACGACTCCATCCTCATCCTGAAGGGCATCCGCGGGAAGTATGAGGACCACCACAAGGCCGTCTTTACGGACAAGTCGATCGAAGCCGCGGCCAAGCTCTCCGACCGCTACATCACCGGCCGCTTCCTGCCCGACAAGGCCATCGACGTCATGGACGAGGCCGGTTCCCGCGCCCGCATCGGTGCGCTCACCCGCCCGCCCAACATCGAGGACCTCAGCAAGGAGATCGAGGCCGTCTGCGCCCAGAAGGAGAAGGCCATCGCCGAGCAGCACTTCGAGGAGGCCGCCCGCTTCCGCGACCAGGAGAAGCAGCTCCGCGCCAAGCAGGAACAGATCACCGAGGAATGGCGCAAGGCCCGCGAGGAAAAGCGCGTGACCATCGACGAGGACCTCATGATGCAGGTCGTCGCCGACTGGACCGGCATTCCGCTCAGCCGCATGGAAAAGAAGGAGAGCGAGAAGCTCCTCGCGATGGAGGCCGAGATCCAGAAGGTCGTCGTCGGCCAGGAACTCGCCGCCTCCGCCATCGCCCGCGCGCTGCGCCGCTCGCGCGCCGACCTCAAGGACCCGCGCCGCCCCATCGGTTCCTTCATGTTCGTCGGGCCCACCGGCGTCGGCAAAACCGAGACCGCCAAGCAGCTCGCGGCCCAGATGTTCGGCAACCAGGACGCGATCATCCAGATCGACATGTCCGAATACATGGAAAAGTTCGCCGTCTCGCGCCTCGTCGGTTCGCCTCCCGGCTACGTCGGTTATGACGAGGGCGGCCAGCTCACCGAGGCCGTGCGCCGCAAGCCCTACGCCGTCGTGCTTTTCGACGAGGTGGAGAAAGCCCACCCCGATGTCATCCAGCTCCTGCTCCAGATCCTGGAGGACGGCCGGCTGACCGATTCGCTCGGCCGCACCGTGGATTTCCGCAACACCATCATCATCATGACGTCGAACGTCGGTGCGCAGCTGCTGCAGCGCCAGACCTCCATGGGCTTCGCCGCCGCCGCGGCCAGCTTCAACGATGCGGAAAAAATGCGCGAGAAGGTGCTCGAGGAGGCCAAGCGCGTCTTCAAGCCCGAGTTTCTCAACCGCATTTCCGACATCATCTTCTTCCGCCCGCTCGAGAAGCCCGACCTCATCAAGATCGTGGACATCGAGCTGGTGAAGTTTGCCCGCCGTCTGGAGGAACGGAAGATCACCCTCGAGTTCACCGCCGAGGCCAAGGCGCTGCTCATCGAGAAGGGCTACGACGAGAAATACGGCGCCCGTCCCCTCCGCCGGGCCGTCGAACATTATCTCGAGGATCCGCTGGCCGAGGCCCTGCTCCGCGGCGAAGTGAAGGATGGCGAACCCGTGCTCGTCGACCGCAACGGCGAGAAGCTCATCTTCAAACAAAAGACCCCTCCCGCCACCACCGGCGTGGCGCCGTAAACGACGACCAACCGTCGCCCCCGAAACCCCGCCCCCGAGATCAAGGGAGCGGGGTTTTCATATTTCCCGCCGGCGGGAAATATTGCCGGCGGAAGCCTCCCGCGCTCTTGCTACCGGCGGCCGCCTGCCTGTTACTTGGGCCGATGAAGAGCATGACCGGTTATGGCCGCGCCACGGTGGCCTTGGGGAAGCACACTCTGACCGTGCAGGTCAGTTCCGTAAATCGGAAGACGCTGGACCTGGCGGTGCGTCTGCCCGAGGCGTGGGCCGGGCTCGAGGCCGGGGTCAACGAGCAGATCCGCCAATCCGCGCAGCGCGGACGCGTGACGGTAAATTTTGAGATCACCGGCACCCGCAAAGGCAGTCCGCCGGCTTGGGATGAGGCGGAGATCGGTGCGACCCTGGACCGGCTGGCGGACTTGGCGAAATCCCGGTCGATGGAATTTAAGCCCACCCCGGAGCTGTTGTGGTCGGTCGTTTCCTCGCTGCGGCAGCCGGAGGAGCTGCCCGGCCCGGAGGAGGCGGCTCCGGCGGTGACCGCGGCGCTGACCGCGGCGTTGCGCGATTTTGCCGCCATGCGGGCGCAGGAAGGCGAGGCGTTGTTGCGGGATTTTGTGGCGCGGCTTGAGACGCTGCGCCGGCACGTCGGCGTGATTGCGGAGCGGGCCCCGGCCGTGCCGGCGGCCCACCGCGACCTGCTGCTCCAGCGCCTGCGTCAGGCGGAGTTGCCGCTCGATCCGGATGATGAGCGGGTGTTGAAGGAAATCGCGCTCTTCGCCGACCGCTGTGATGTCTCCGAGGAGCTCACACGCCTGGGCAGCCATTTCGACCAGTTTGCGGCCCTGCTGCGGGCGGATGGCGAGATCGGTCGCAAGGCGGAGTTCCTGCTGCAGGAGATCGGCCGCGAGGTGAACACCATCGGCAGCAAGGCCAACGACCTCGTGATCTCCCGTGCCGTGATCGAGCTGAAGAACGAGCTGGAACGCGTCCGCGAGCAGATCGCCAACGTCGAGTAGGCGGCCGGCCCGTGCCGGCGCACTGGCCGGATTTGTCCTAGTCCGGATGGCGCAGCGAGTGCCAGAGATAGATGGCCACGCCGATGCAGATGCCGGCGTCGGCGATGTTGAACGTGGGATAGACGTAGGCGCCGAAATGCAGGTCGATGAAGTCGATCACATGGCCGTGCAACAGCCGGTCCACGAGGTTGCCGACAATGCCGCCGCACAGCAGGCCGAAGGCGAGCTGGGCGGTGCGGTTTTGCAGACCGAGCGCGCGGCGCCAGAGATAGATCGCCCCGAGCGTGGCGCAGGCCAGCAGGGCGAGGAAGAAGCTCTTGCCGGTGAACAGGCTCCAGGCGGCGCCGGTGTTGCCCACGTGCACGAGGTGGAAGAAGCCGGGGATGACCTCGATGGCGCCGCGGGCCAGCCCGTAGGTGCCCAGAGGCAGCCGGGCGTCGATCCAGGCCTTGGTCACCTGGTCGAGGACGAAGACCGTCAGCGCCAGGACCAGCAGCAGCCGGTAGGCGAGCAGGCGCTGGATTTTCGATTTTTGATTTTCGATTTTCGATTGCCCGAGCGTGGCAGTGCCATCAATCGAGGTGTCCTTCCTTGGCTGGAGGCTGGGTTTCAATCGGAAATCAAAATTCCAAAATCGAAAATCCGCCTCACTCGTCGCCCGAATCCTCCATCATCTTGCCGGCATCCTCGCCGAGCTCGCCGAACAGGCCGGCCTGGGTGCGGGCCCGGTGGCGGTTGCGCTCGATCTCCTTCTGGGCCTCGGCGGTGTAGCGGGTGAAGGGCACGGCGAGCAGGCGCTCCTTGGGGATGGGCTGCTGCGTGTGCTCGCACACGCCGTAGGTGCCGGCGTGGATGCGCTTGATGGCCGCATCGATTTCGGAAAGCGCCTCCTGCTCGCTGGAGACGAGGCTGAGGGCGAAGTCGCGGTCAAAGGTGTCGGTGCCGGCGTCGGCCATGTGCTGGCCGTAGGAGGAGAGGTCGCCGGCGTCGTCCTTGGCGGAGCGTTTGAGGGTTTCCTCGGAGTGGAGCTCGATGCCGGCGGTCAGGTGGTTGCGGAGATCCACCAGCAGCTTGTAGTAGCGCTTGAATTTCTCCGGCACGTTGGCGGCGTCGGCGGGATCCAGCTTGGCCTGCTTCTTCGGGTTGAAGCCGAGGATGTCGGCCAGCGAGGCGGCCTTGATGTGGTTGGGCTTGGCCGGCTTCACCGGGGCGACGGCCGCGGCTTTGCCGGGCTGCTTGACGGGCTTGGCCGCGGTGGCGGTCGTCTTGGTGGTGACGGTCTTGGCGATGGCGCGCACCTCGTCGAGGCTGAAGGCAATGGGCTTGGCCGTGGCCTTGCGCTTGAGGATGTTGGCGCGGAGCGCGTTCTTGGAGTCGGATTTTGCCATGGAAACAGGAGCTGCCTTGGCCGCCGGCACCGGTTTCGCCGCCGGCGCCGGTTTGGGGGCGGACGCAGGCTTCTTGGCCGGGGCGGCTTTCTTCACGGGAGCCCGGGTGGGCTTCCGCTTGGAAGGAGCGGCTTTCGCAGACGTTTTTTTGGCGGGCTTTGTAGGCGCCGCTTTTTTGGTCTTTGGTTTTTGTTTGGCCATGGGGAGGTTTGGGGGAGGGTTAAGAAAGAAATTAGGACTTTAGCGCGGCAACGCAACGCGGACAGACGTTTCCGTGCGAACTTGGTTCCAGCGCCGGCACCCAGCGCCAGCAGCGGGGACAGCGGGTGAAACCAGACTCGGCACCGGTCCGGACGCCCACACGAAGCGGCATGCCGACGGCCGATTCCTCCAATGTGACTTTCGAAACGATGAAGAGTTCGGGCAAAAAGTTCTGATACCGCAGCAGCGTCTGGTATACGGGATCTGTGGCGGTGCCCGCCACGGCGATGCAGGCATCCAGCGATTTGCCGAGCTTGCCCGCGGCTCGGTTGGGCTCGACGGCCTCGTTCACCTGGGTGCGGACGGCCAGCAGGTGGCCGAACTCGGCGGCGAGGCTAGGATTCAGCCACTCGGCAGGGGCAACGGGCCAGTCCTGCAGGTGGATCGAGTCGTCGCAGTATTCTTGGCCCGTGGTTGCATAACTCCACGCCTCATCGGCCGTAAAAGTGATGAAAGGCGCAAGCAGGCGGACGAGGGTGTTGAAGATGTGGTGAATCGCGGTCTGCGAGGAACGGCGGAGCGGGTGGGCGGCGCCGAGCGTGTAGAGGCGGTCCTTGAGGATGTCGTGATAGACGGCCGACAGCGTGACCGAGCAGAACTGGTTGCAGAGCTGATAGACGCGGTGGAACTCGTAGGCGTCGTAGGCCTTGGTGCACTCGGCGATGAGCGTGGCGGTTTGGTGCAGGGCCCAGCGATCAAGGGCGTCCATCTGTGCGACCGGCACGGCGTGCTGCGCGGCGTCGAAGTCGAAGAGGTTGGAGAGCTGGAACCGGAAGGTGTTGCGGAAAAGACGGTAGGCTTCGCCGACGTTCTTCAGGATTTCGTCGTCCACCGGGATGTCGTCTCGGAAATCCTGCGAGGCTATCCAGAGGCGGATGACATCGGCGCCGTGCTGGGCGATGTAGGCTTCGGCGGTCTGGGGCTTCTGGTAGGTCGAACTTTTGGAAATCTTCTGGCGGTTCTTGTCCACGATGAACCCGTGGGTGAGAACGGCCTTGTAGGGCGCGGCGCCGGAGGCGATGACGCTGTTCCAGAGCGAGGACTGGAACCAGCCGCGGTGCTGGTCGCTGCCCTCGAGGTAGAGATCGGCGGGCCATGACGTGCCGCCTTGGCCGCGCTTGAGCACGGCGGCTTGGGTCGAGCCGGAGTCGATCCAAACGTCGAGCGTGTCGCGGCCGCAGGTGAGGTCGGTCGCGGCGGGCCAGCCGGCGGGCAGTTTCACGCCGTCCAGGATCTGCGCGGCGGTGGAGTCATACCAGAAGTTGGTGCCCTTGCCGGCGATCTTGTCGGCGACGGCGCGGATGACCCCGGCGTCGAGGTAGGCCTGCTTGTCGGGGCCGTAGAACGCGATGATCGGCACGCCCCACGAACGCTGGCGGCTGATGCACCAGTCCGGACGCGACTCAACGGCGCCGCGGATGCGGGCCTCGCCCCAGGCGGGAATCCAGCCCTGGTTCTGCGCGATCTTGGTGATCTCGTTGAGGGCGATCTGGCGGTGGCCGGCCTTGTCGAGCGACACGAACCACTGGTCCACCGCGCGGAAAATGATCGGGGTCTTCGAGCGCCAGCAATGCGGGTAGCTGTGCTGATACTTGGCTTTTGCGAGCAGCGCGTTGGCCTCGGCGAGTTTCTTCAGCACGCCGAGATTGGCGGGGGAGGGCTTTTTGGCGGCGAGGTCCTCGACGGTTTCCAGTGTGGTCAGGCCGACGAGGTCGGCAGGCACGCGACCGTCGTCGAGGTATTTGCCGTCGTCGCCGACCGGGCAGTAAACCTCGAGGCCGTTCTTGAGACCGGTCTGATAGTCCTCCGCTCCGTGGCCGGGCGCGGTGTGGACGGCACCGGTGCCGCTGTCGGTCGTGACGTAGTCGGCGAGCACGACGAGCGAGGCGCGATCAATGAAAGGGTGGCGGGCGGAGAGCTTTTCGAGCTTCGATCCGACGACGGTCTGAACGACCGACGGCTGAGGCTCGATCTTCGCGGCGGAGGCGACGGAGCCGAGCAGGGCCGACGCAACGATGATGCGTTCCGCGCCGAGATCGGCGACGGCGTATTCCACCTCCGGATGCAGCGCGATCGCGAGATTGGCGGGGATCGTCCAAGGCGTGGTCGTCCAGATGACGATGAAAAGCGGCTTGTCCGTCGGCAGACCGAACTTTGCGGCTTCGGCCGTCGGCACGAGGAACTTCACCCAGATGGCGACGGAGGTGTGGTCCTTGTATTCGATCTCGGCCTCGGCGAGTGCGGTCTCAAAGGGGATGCTCCAGTAAACCGGCTTCTTGCTGCGATAGACGAGGCCCTGCTCGACGAAGGCCGCGAAGGTGCGGAGGATGTCGGCCTCGAAGGCCGGGGCCTTGGTCTTGTATTCGTTCTGCCAGTCGGCGAGCACGCCGATGCGCTTGAACTGGCTCTTCTGCTTGGCGATCCAGCTCTCGGAAAACTCGTCGCATTTGGCACGGAGCTCGGCGGTGGTAAGCGTCAGCTTCTGCTCTTGGATTTCGCGGCTGACCTTCTGCTCGATAGGCAGGCCGTGGCAGTCCCAGCCGGGCACGTAGGGCGTGCGGAAGCCGCGCATGGACTTGTAGCGGTTGACGATGTCCTTGAGCGTCTTGTTGAGCGCGGTGCCGATGTGGACGTCGCCGTTGGTGAACGGCGGACCGTCGTGCAGCACGAAGGCACCTTTCAGGCTACCGGCGCGCTTGGCCTGAACTTTTTCGTAAAGCCCCAGCTTTTCCCAGTGGGCGACCCGTCCCGGCTCGCGTTTGACGAGGTCCGCCCGCATGGGGAATGCGGTCTTGGGCAGCAGAAGGGTGTCTTTCAGGTCGGTAGCCATGCCAGCAAAAGGGCCGGAGGCTAGGTCGCCCCGGGGGTGAGTCAAGGTCCCTCGTTCACCCGCCAACGCCATGGCGCCGGCGGGCACGCAGGCCCCGGTCGCAGGGACCCGGTTCCGCTTCAACTGGTGGCGCGGGTGGCGAGTTTTTCGCCGGCGGCAATGCAGGCCGGCACCGCAATCCCATCGCGCACCTGACCGCCGACAAAGAGCCCCGGATAAACGCGCTCGCAGGCTGCAATGGCGTTAAGGTGCTGCTCGTGGCCGAGGTTGTATTGGGGAATGGCCCGCGGCCAGGATGTGTGCCGCACGAAGACCGGTTCGCCCGAGACGCCCAGCAGGTCCTTGAGGTCGCCGCGGACCGCTTGCAACAGATCGGCGGCGGCGAGGCCCGCGAGCTCCGGTTGGCGGGTGCCGCCGGCCATCACGGTGAGCGCCACATGCCCGGACGGCGCCCGCCCGGGAAAGAGACTGGAAGAGAAGAGCACGCCGAGCAAATGGCGCTTTTCGCGGGCCGGCACCAAAAGTCCAAAGCCGTCGAGCGGGTGCGCGACCTGCTCGCGCCGGAAACCGAGGAACAGGCTGGCCACGGGCGGATGGACAATGCCGGCGAGTCCGGCCAGCGGCTTTTCGCCCATCGCGCCGATGCGCAGACCGGCGAGTCCCGTCGCAGGCAGGGCGGAGACGATGGCGTCGAATTCGCGGCTGTGCGTGCCCGCGGCATCGCGCCAGACCACGGCCCAGCGCGGCTTGGCGGTGAGGTGCTCGATCGTCACCTCCGTGCAGAGCGCCCCGGGCGGCAGGCCGGCGGCGAGCGCGTCGGTGAGCGTCTGGAGGCCGCGGCGAAAAGACACGATGGCGGGAGCGGTTTCGCCCCGCGCCCGGCGGGCACGGGCCTGCGCGTTCTGGCCGCGCAGCAGAGAGCCGTGCTCTCGCTCCATGGTCCACAGGGCGGGGAACGCGTGCCGGGCGGACAGTTTGGCCGGGTCGCCCGC
>JAHCLN010000135.1 GCA_026125215.1 Opitutaceae bacterium | reverse complement strand
GGCCGTCACCACCGGCTCGGCCGGGGCGGAAGCCTCGGCCGGCGCGGCCTTGGACTTGGTCGTGCGGGGACGGCGGCGCACCGTTTTCTTCGGCGCCCCGGCGTCATCGTCGGTCTTGGGAGGGATGGACATGTCGAAAAACAACCCGGCCGCGCGCGACCGGAAAAATCACTCAGGCCGCCGGCAGGGCGGACAGCACCCGGTCCAACTGCCGCTGCAGGAAATCCACGGAACCATCGTTCCAGAGGACAAAGTCGGAATGCTCCATTTTGTGCGCCAAGGGCAGTTGCTGGGTGATACGTTGCCCGGCGAGCGGTCTCGGCAGACCTCTTTGCTCCAGCCGGTTGAGTTGCTGGTCCGGAGAACAGGCGACGCACAGGATGAAATCAAACCAATTCTCCAGCCCTTGCTCGAAGAGCAGCGGCACCTCGATCACCCAGCGCCCCGCCGGGTCGGTCGCGAGCCGCTCCCGCCATGCGGCATACACGCGCGGATGCACCAGCGCCTCCAGCCAGTGCCGCTCGGCCGGGTCCGCAAAAATCCGCTCCGCCACGCGTGCCCGGTCCACCGACCCGTTCGGCGCAAAGACCGCCCCGCCCCACCGCGCCCGCAGCTCCGCCTGCACCGCGGGGTCCGCCAGCACCTGTTCCCGCACGATCGCATCCGTGTCGATCCGCTTGAATCCGGCCGCCTCGCACATCCTTGCTACCGTGGATTTGCCGCAACCCATCCCGCCTGTGACGCCGATGATCATCGCCCCGGATGCTTCACGGTCAGGCGGGGCTTGGACAGAGAAATTTCCGCTTTGCCTTCGGCAAAAACGACTTCCCGACGGGTGGCTCCCGGTCCGGCCGGGCGGACATTCCCCATCCCGGAGGGCAAAAGCTCCGGTTAAGTATTTTCCCCTAGATTAGGCTTGGCACGGACTTTCCGCAAATTACTAATGATAAGCAACTCCTCGCGCCCCGCCCCCTACCAACGGACCTGATAACCGCCGCCCATGATTCCCCCGGTTGACACCAAAAACGCGCAGGCGGTGGCCCGCTTCGTGCAAAAGAAACGGCGGGAACTGTTTGGTCCGGGGAAGTCGCCCTGGCTGGCGCGCGTGCTGCGGGATGTGACGGCGTTGTTTGCGGGCAAGCAGCGCGACTACGCGGCCATCGACCTGCACTACCATGACTTCGAGCACACCCTGCAGGCCACGGTCTGCCTCGTGCTCATTCTCGAGGGCCGGCACGGCCGGCGCATCCGGCCGGTGCTGAAACCGCGCGACTTCGACCTCGCCGTGGCCGCGGTGCTCCTGCACGACAGCGGCTACCTGCGGCTGCGCAGCGACCGCGGCGGCACCGGCGCCCGCTACACCTTCATCCACGAGCTGCGCAGCAGCGCCTACGCCGCGAGCTATCTGCCCGGCATCGGCGCCGATGTCCGTGAAGTGGATACCGTCGTCGCGGCCATCGGCTGCACCGGCCCGCGCAGCGATGTCCGGCGCATCATCTTCCCCGATCCGCTGGCCCGGCTGACCGGCTGCGTGGTCGCCACCGCCGACTACCTCGCGCAGATGGCCGCGCCGGACTACGTGGCCAAGCTCCCCGCGCTGCACCGCGAGTTCCAGGAGTCCTACGATTTTTTCCGCACGCCGCGCGCCCGGCGCTATTCCCGGTCCGTCGCCGAGCTGCTGCGCCGCACGCCGGCCTTCTGGCGCGATTTCGTCCTGCCCAAGCTCCGGCGCGATTTCGGCGGGGTTTACCGCTACCTCGCCGCGCCCGGCGGCTCCAACCCCTACCTCGCCGCCGTCGCGGCCAACCTCGCGCGGATCGAACGGGGTTGACGCCCCCGGGCCCCCGTTGGTGCCATCGGGCATGCTGGCCACCATCACCTCCGCGGCTTTGCAGGGCGTGGACGCCGTCGCCGTCCAGGTGGAGGTCAACACCGGCGAGTCCGGAGATCCGCGGCTCATCCTCGTCGGCCTGCCCGACGCGGCCGTGAAGGAGTCAGACGACCGCGTGAGCTCCGCGCTGGCCAACAGCGGGTTCCGGATGCCCCGCACGCGCACCACCATCAATCTCGCGCCGGCCGACATCCGCAAGGAAGGCCCGCTCTACGATCTGCCCATCGCGCTCGCCCTGCTCGTTTCCACCGGCCAGCTCGAGGCGCCGGCCCTCGGCGATTTTCTCATCGCCGGCGAACTCGGCCTCTCCGGCGCCGTGCGGCCCGTCCGCGGCGCGCTGGCGGCCGCGCGGCTGGCCCGCCGGCTCGGGAAACGCGGGCTCATCCTGCCGCCCCGCTCCGCCGAGGAAGCCGCGCTGGTCGCCGGCGTGGAGGTTTACCGCGTCGAGTCGCTCGACCAGGCCTGCCGGTTTCTCAGCGGCGAACGCCCCCTCGCGCCGCTCTCGGGCGACGCCGCCCGCGCCGCGCTGCGCACCCCGGCCGCGGGCGCCGGCGTGGATTTTTCCGAGATCAAGGGGCAGCATGCCCTGCGCCGCGCCGTGGAGGTCGCCGTCGCCGGCGGTCACAACCTCCTCATGATCGGCCCGCCCGGCGCGGGCAAATCCATGGTCGCGAAACGCATTCCCACCATCATCCCCGAGCCCGCGCTGGAGGAGCATCTGGAAATCCTCGCCATCCACTCCGCCGCCGGTCGCACGATCCGCGGCGAGGGCGGCTGGGGCGAGCGGCCCTTCCGCAGCCCCCACCACACCATCTCCGACGTCGGCCTGCTCGGCGGCGGCGCCATTCCCGGGCCGGGCGAGATCTCCCTCGCCCACCACGGCGTCCTCTTCCTCGACGAACTCCCCGAATTCAAACGCTCCGCGCTCGAGGTCCTCCGCCAGCCGCTGGAGGACGGCGAGGTCACCATCTCCCGCAGCGCCGGCAAGGTCACCCTGCCCTGCGCCTTCATGCTCGTGGCCGCGATGAACCCCTGCCCCTGCGGCCACCTCGGCGACCGCCGCCGCGAATGCCGCTGCACGCCCGCGCAGATCCAGCGCTACCGCGCCCGCATCAGCGGCCCGCTGCTCGACCGCATCGACCTCCACATCGAGGCGCCCGCGCTCTCCCTCGGCGACCTGCGCGCCGAGAAGCCCGGCGAAACCTCCGCCACCATCCGCGCCCGCGTCCAGGCCGCGCGCGACCGGCAGCAGGCCCGCTTCACCGGCACGCGCGTCACCGCCAACGCCCGCATGACCCATGCGCAAATCCGCCGGCACTGCGCCATCCCGCCCGCGCTCGGCGACCTCCTCCAGCAGGCCATGGAACAGCTCGCCCTCTCCGCCCGCGCCTACGACCGCATCCTCAAGGTCGCCCGCACCATCGCCGACCTCGCCGACGCCGAAACCATCGCCGCCCCCCACCTCCTCGAGGCCATCCAATACCGCAGCCTCGACCGCGCCCTGTTCACGTAGTGCCCCGGGAGTAGCCGTCAGCTGTCAGCGATCAGCTCTCAGCACCCAGCTCTCAGGTTTCAGCTTTCAGCATTGTTCCTTCCGCTGCCCTACAGGCTTGTCCTCCTTAGGCTTGGCGACGGAGGGCACCCGTGTCAGTCACCCATCACTTCGTTCCGGGCCAAGCGCTTTGCGCATGACCATCGACGCGCTCTCGCGCTCCGTCAGCTCTCAACTTTCAGGTTTCAGGTTTCTGCCCTCTGGCGTCTGACCTCTGGTCTCTGGCTCATGGCTCCCAGCTCCATGCCTTCCCCCTTGACGGAAACAGCCTAGCGTATATGAAAACCAATACAGCATGGAGTGGGATTTCACGCACGTCACCGGGTTTGAGTGGGATGCCGGCAACCTGACCAAAAGCACCGGCAAGCACCACGTGAGCCCGGACGAGGCCGAGGAAATCTTTTTTCGTGCTCCCTGGGTGGTGGAGGACACCCGGCCGGAAGACCCTGAACCGCGCTGGGCTGCCATCGGCCGCTCCGAACGCGACCGGGTCCTCCGGATTCTGTTCACCGTCCGCAAAAACAAAATCCGGCCGATTTCCTGCCGGCCGGCCAGCCGTTCCGAAAGGTCATTTTATGAAAAAGCTCTACGTCAAAGAGGATAAGTCGCACCGGCCAACCGATGTCGCCCGGGCCCGGCCCGCCGTGTTTCCCAACCTGAAACCAAGCTCGACCTCCATCGCGCTGCGTTTGCCGGACTCGGTTCTGGCCCGGATCAAGGTGCAGGCGCACAAGCGCGGAGTGCCCTATCAGTCCTACATCAAAACCGTGCTGGCCGACCACGCCTGAGCCGACGTCATCCGCTCTCAGGTCTTAGCCCTCAGCTTTCAGGTCTCAAGTCTCAGGTTTCTGACCTCCGCCCTCTGGCTTCTGAAGTCTGGCCACCGACGCAGTCGCCCCCGACAAAGTCGGGGTAGCTTCAAGCTGTAAGCTCCTAGCTCCTGGCTAACAGCCCTCGGATTTCACCACAAAGATCACGAAGCACACAAAGGTAGGTAGGCTGTGAGCGGTAAGCGGTAAGCTTTAAGCTAACAGCTCTCAGCATTGTTCCTTCCACTGCCCGTTAGGCACCCGTGTCAGTCACCCTTCCGCTCTGCTCCAGGGCAAAATGCTGCGCACTTTACCATCTACGCGCTCTCGCGCTACGTCAGCTTTCATGTTTCAGCTTTCACGTTTCAGCAATCTGACCTCTGGCGTCTGACCTCTGTCATCAGCTCTCAGGTTTCAGCCCTCAGCTTTCAGCCCCCTTCAACTTAAACTTCCAACTTTAACCGGCAGGCGCACACTGCACCTGCCACATGTCCGCGCCTCCCTCCCCGCCCCATCGTCCGCGGCCGGCCGCTTTTGACGCCGCCCCGGCCAAGGAGTATTCGCTGCACCCGCTGGAGCGCACCCTTGCCTCCGTGGTCATCGCGCTGCTGGTATTTTTGCCCTGGGCGCTGGGCGGCATGCGGCTGCCGCCCCAGCTCATCGCCGGCGGCCTCGCCCTCGTCGCCTTCGCCGTGGCGCTGGTTCCGCGGCATTATGACGAACGGCACCACGCCGGCGGCCACCTGCGCCTCGTGATGTGGCCGAAGCTCCTTCGCTTTCCGTTCTTCTGGCTCGGGCTGCTCTGGTTCGCGCTCATCTGCTGCCAAAACCTGAATCCCGCCTGGATCTACCACGCGACCGACAACTGGTGGCGGCTGGAGCCCAACCCGCACGTGACCTGGCTGCCGCACGGGGTGGCCGGTGCGCCCTTCGCGAAGATGAGCGGCTGGCGCACGCTGCTGATCCACGGCACCGTGTGGCTGCTCGTCTGCGCCCTCTGGGTCGGGGTGGTCCGCCGCCGGACCGCCCGCCTCATCCTCACCGTCACCGCGCTCAACGGCGTCGCCATCGCCGCCACGGTGCTCGCCCAGCGCGTCGCCGGCAACGGGAAATTCCTCTGGCTCTGGGACCCGCCCACCGGCTCTTTCGTCGCCGGCTTCACCTACAAGAACCACGGCGGCGAATTCCTCGGCCTGATCCTCGCGCTCTGCCTCGGCTTCGCCTGGTGGCACACGCGGCAGGCCGAGCGCCACCTGGCCAAGTCCCATCCGGGATTCGTGTGGCTGCTGCTGGCCGGATTGGTGGTCGTCGGCCAGCTGTTCACCTATGCCCGGGCCGCCGCGCTGGCCGGCGTCGCCTTCTTTGTGGTCATCCTGCTCGCTTACTTGCTGCGGCTGTTTTTCCGTCGCCGCGGCGGCCTGCCGCGGCCGGTCACCGCCGCAGCGGCCCTGCTGGCCGCCGGGTTCATGACCGTCGCCCTCACGCAGATGGAAACCGAACGGGTGATCAAACGTTTTGAACAACTCCGGCTTTTCGACGAGGAAGACCCGTCCACCTCCATCACCTCGCGCCGGCTGGCCACCCGGGCCACGCTGGACCTCGCCGCGGCCAGCCCGGTCTTCGGTCACGGGGCGGGCAGCTACCGTTATCTCTTCCCGGAATATCAAAAGCACTATCCCGACATCTGGATGAGCAAACGCTGGGACCGCCGGAAAAAGGAGTTCGTGCCGCATCGGATTCTTTTTTGGGAATACGCCCACAATGACTACGCCCAGCTCCGCGCCGAGTTCGGCTGGACCGGCGTCGTCTTCGCCGGCACCACCGTGTTCCTGATCCTCGGCGCAGCCTGGCGCCGCCGCCTGTCCAGCCAGACCGGACTGCTCATCATGCTCGGCGGGGTCGCCCTCGTCGCCGCGACCGCCGCCGTGGACTTCCCCCTGCACAACCCCGCCATCCTCGTCACCACCGCCGGCGTGATCGTGCTCGTCCTCCGCTGGGCGGAGCTGAGCGGCCGGCGGTAAGCTGTGAGCGGCAAGCTTTAAGCGGTAAGCCATAAGCGGTAAGCAGTAAGTGTTAAGCGGAAAGCCTTACGCTCTCAGCTCTCAGCCATCTGACGTCTGACCTCTGCCTTCTGCCCTCTGTCGTCAGCCCTCTGTCGTCAGCCCTCAGCTTTCAGCTTTCTGCCCTCCGCCCTCTGCCATCTGACCTCTGACGTCTGGCCTCTGACCTCCGTCCTCTGCCATCTGACGTCCGCCCTCTGTCCTCCGCCATCTGACCTCTGTCGTCAGCCCTCAGCTTTCAGGTTTCAGGTTTCTGTCCTCCGCCTTCTGCCTTCTGACCTCGGATAGAGCCAAGCGCTGGCCATGCTCGACAACTTGGCTTGGCTCGATAGCATTTCCCCATGGTTGTAAAAGTTACACCAGCTCAAGGTGAGACCTCCGGCTTCCGGTTGGACCGGTCACATCTGGAGATCGGCTCGCTGGCGCAGGAACCGGATGATCTGACCTATTGGCTGGCGCAACCGCCGGAGACCCGGCTGGCGGGCATCGAGTTTTTGCGTCGTCAATTTTATACCTATGGAGAAGCTGGACGCGAATTTCGCCGATTTCTTGAGATCACTCAACCGCCACGAGGTTAAGTATTTGATCGTGGGCGGCTATGCGGTCGGCTATCATGGCTTTGTCCGTGCCACCGGCGATCTGGATGTATTTGTGGGGATTTCCGCCGCCAATGCGGATCGGCTGATCGCTGCTTTTCGGGATTTTGGATTTGATGTGCCCGAGCTGACAGCGGCGGTTTTCCTGGAGGAAGGAAGAATTGTTCGTCTGGGTGTGCCGCCGCTCCGGCTGGAGGTGATGAACGCCATCTCCGGCGTAGCCTTTGCCGAGTGTTATGACCGTCGGATCGAGGAAACCATTGACGGGGTTCGGATCAACTTCATCGACCGCGACAGCCTGCTGGCCAACAAGCGCGCCGCCGGCCGCCCGAAGGACCTTGCCGATGTGGCCGCGCTGACCCGGCAGACCAGTTCATAGTCACTAGCGGCTGGGAGCTCTCAGCCCTCAGCGATCAGCTTTCAGCTCTCGGTCTCCGACGCAGTCGCCCCGACAAAGTCGGGCAGCCTCCGCCCTCCGTCCTCCGCCCTCCGATAGCTCCAAGCTGTAAGCTATAAGCTTAAGCTCATTTCCCTCTGATCTCTGCCCTCTGACCTCTGGCATCTGGCTTCTGACCTCCGCCCTCTGACGTCTGATTTCTGACATCTGCCCTCTGCCTTCCGCCCTCTGCCTTCCGCCCTCTGCCTTCCGACGTCCGTCCTCCGTGCCGCCTTGCCGTCCGACATCAGCAGCCGGCATCGCGCGGCGGCGGCTCACCGTTCCCGCACCGAGATGCCGCGCAGTTCCACCCAGTCGCCGTCCTGCTGGTTCGCGATCCCCGCCTGCACCCGCAGCCATACGGTGTCGGGAGGCACCTCCCAGTCGCCGGTCAGCGCCACCCAGTCGGGCCAGTCGCCCGGCGGCTGGCGCAGGCTCGTCGTGGTCTCCCTGCCCGGCTCCCCTGCGGTCAACCAGGTGAGGCGCAGTTCCAGCCGCGCCGTCGGCGAAAAATATCCCCGCGCTTCCAGCCGGACGCGCAGGGCTTCGCCGGCTTTCACCTGCACCCACTGGTAAAGTGAAGTTTGTTTCTGATGCTCGAGCCGGAGCACCGGACCGGCCGGCGTGTCCGTCCACGTCTCCGTCCAATTTTGCCACGGCAAGGCGTAGCCCGCCCAGCCCGCCGGACGCTCCGGGGCGTAAGGCAGCCCGGCGATGCGAAGCCCCGGCTGCCGCTCTCCCTTCCAGCCGGCGTTTTGGAGCCGCTCGCGTCCCAGCCCGCGGTCCGTCGCCAGATAAGCCGCGGCCAACGGACGCGGATCATGCCGCAACAAATCCTGCAGGTGATAACGCGGCCCGAGCGCACCCGGTCGCTCGCGCCGCAGCCAGGCATCGTGAGCCTCCGCCTCCGCGCGGGCCGACGTGAAATCCGCCGCGCCTTGCGCCACGATTTCCGGCGCGGCACGGCGCAGCACGGCCTCGACCAGCGCCGTGCGCACCTCGTGGAGCTTTGCCAGTCGCTCGCTCAGCTCCCACGAATCGGCCACCCAGGCCACGCGGGCCGCGGCGAGCCGGTCGCCCGATCGTTTCGCGGCCGCGGCGGCGGCAGCGAGTTCCGCCCGCAGCTCGCCGCGCACCGGCGGGGGATAAAGCGCCAGTTGGGTCTCATCCCGGTAGTGTTTCAGCCAGTAGGGCGGACCGGGCTGCTCCAGCCACACGCGCTCGCAGCGGGCGAAAAACCGCCGCATGGCCGGACCGGCCGCGCGAAAATAGCGGCGGAAATATTCGTCGAGCAGCGCGGTCGCATCCTGTGCGGGATCCTGCAACAGTTGCGCCAGCAACCACGGCTGGGGGCCGTCGAGCCCCCAGTTCGGCGACATCTCCGCATAGTAGTCCGTAAATCCCGCCTCCCGGGCGTGGCGCAGGTGCTCCGCCAGCAGCGTCGGGTGATAACGCGGCACGAGAAAGCCGTGTCCGTAAACATAGTCGTAAATGCCCAGGCGGCGCGGCCCCGCCCGCCCCCACGCCCGCTGGAGCGCCCGCTCCTCCTCCCGAAATGCCGCGTCATAGCCCTGGCTGCGGTCCGCCGTCAGGTAGGGCAGCACCTGCGGGTGCACGGGAAACGACGGCGTGTTCTCCGCCCACAGGTAGGCCAGCGCGCCCACATACCGGTCGGGCCAGTCCGCGGCAATCCGCTCGGCCACGCGGTTCATGAAGCCGAACACGAGGTCGCTGTAATCGGGCTGACGCCGGAAATAGCGCGGCGGATAAACCCGCCGCAGCGTGTCGGCCGATTCGCCGAACAGCACCCCGTCGTTGAACCCCAGTGCGAACGACCGTGCCGCCGGGTTGGCCGCAAAGTGCTCCGCCGCCCGCGCCGCGGCCCAGTCCGCAAAGGCCGGGCTGCCGAGGTCCGGATTCCAGTAGCCGAGCCCGGGATCCGGCACGGCGCGCTCGCCGCCAATCTCCGGCAGGAACTCCGGATGTGTCGCCCAAGCCGCCGGCGGAAACACCCGGCTCAGGTTGTGCGAGAAAGCCAGCCGCGGCGTCAGCGCGTTATGTCTCGCCCAAGTCCCGTCATTCGCCCGGTCCACCCCGCCGAGGGCGCGCGTGCGGTAGGCCCCCGCGCCGGGCGGCGGCGGAGGTAGGCCGGCCTCATGCCCCAGCAGGCCCGGCATAAACCACCGGGCCGGCTCCGCCGGCGGCGTCGCCCGCCAGGCCAGCCACCCGGCCGCCTGCGTGCACCCCAGCGCGGCGAAAGCCGCCACGGCGGTGGCGCGACAGGAAAGCGCGGAAGACATGCCCAAAAAAGCAGCCCCACCGGCCCGCATGGCAATGGCGAACTGCCGCGCATCAGCTGCACGCTCCAAGCAGTAAGCG
>JAHCLN010000134.1 GCA_026125215.1 Opitutaceae bacterium | reverse complement strand
GTGAAAAAATGGGGGCCACCGAACGGCGCATTGACGTCGCCGACCGCAATCGTGTCGGCCAGCATCGTGTCCATCCAGGTCTGCGCCGCGGCGAAGCGTCCCGGGCCCTGCGCGGTGAAACGCGCGGCCGGCTCCGCCCCGGCGATCGCGCTGCCGAGGTCGGGCCGCTCCGCATAAAAATGCGGCTCGGCCGGCTCGAAGATCGATTCCAGCACCGCCAGCGGGTCGAGCGCATCCACCTGCAGCGAGATGCTCACCAGCTTCGGCCGGGCATCTTTCAGCGCCGCGGCCTGACACTGCGCAAAAAAATCCCGTAACGCCGCCGGCGAGGCGTTTTGCGCGGGATCAAGCGGCAGGATGGTCATTTGGAAATGACGGCAAGGACCGTAAGCAGAAAAAGGCAGGGGCCGATCTCCGAGCGGCCCGCCCGGAGGTCGGGCCCTACCTGAACGCCACTGCTTGCGGTAAGTCCTGGCAACATTGCGGGAAAGTGACTGTTTACTGCGGCTTGGCCGGCGGTTGCGGCCGCGGGAAGAGCACGAGCGACTCGGCGACCCTGCGGCCGGCGAGCTTCGCACCCCACGCAAGTTCGTCGCGCCAGACCGCGCCGGGCTCGTAGCCAAGCACGGCGTTGATCTTCTGGGTGGAAGTGGGAATCACATGCTGGATGAGCGCGACCGCGAGTCGCAGCGCCTCGGCCATCGTGGCGAGCGAGGTGCGGAGCAGCACCTGGTCCTTCGCCTCGGCGGACTTGCCGAGCTTCCACGGCGCGCGCTTCTCGATGTAGGCGTTGGTCTCCGTGAGGAAGAACATGGCCCGCTCGAGCGCGAGGTGGAACTGATAGCTTTCGCAGAGCGGGATGAACTCGTCGCGCGTCTTGTCCCAGAGGGCGCGCAGATTGGCGTCGAGTTCGTCGCCGGCCTCGGCCGCGGGGATGACACCGCCGGCGAAGCGGGTCGTCATGTTCAGCGTGCGGTTGACGAGGTTGCCGAGATTGTTGGCGAGTTCGCTGTTGTAGCGCACGAGGAACTGCTCGCGCGTAAAGTCGCTGTCCTGGCCGACGTTCATCTCGCGGATGAGGAAGTAACGGAAGGCGTCGGCGCCGAACTCGCTGACGAGGTCGAGCGGATTGAGCGCGTTGCCCGTGCTCTTCGACATCTTGGCCCCGCGCTGCAGCCACCAGCCGTGGGCGATGATGCCCTTGGGCAACGGCAGGCCGGCGGCGTGGAGCATGATCGGCCAATAGACGGCATGCGGCGGCACGAGGATGTCCTTGCCGATGACATGGTGCGCTTCGCGCCAGACCTCGGGGCGGTCCACGACGGCGGAGTAATAGTTGAGCAGCGCGTCGAACCACACATAGGTGACGTAGCCCTCGTCAAACGGCATCGGGATGCCCCACTCCAGGCGCTCCTTCGGGCGCGAGATGCAGAGGTCATTGAGCGGTTCCTTCAGGAATTCGAGCACCTGCTTCTGGCGGAAGGCCGGGAAAATGAAATCAGGATTGTCGGAGAGAAACCTCACCAGCCAGTCCTGATACTGCTGCAGTTTGAAGAAGTAGTTGGACTCCACGATCTCGGTGACCTCGCCGAAAAGCTCGGGCCAAGAACCATCGGGATTGCGGTCCTTGTCCTGCAGAAACTGTTCCTGACGCGTCGAGTAGAAGCCCTTGTATTCGGCTTTGTAGATTTCGCCCTTGTCGAAGAGCTGCTGGAGGATGCGCTGGACGACGGCCTTGTGGCGGGGCTCGGTGGTGCGGATGAAGTCGTCGTTGGAGATGTTGAGCTTCGGCAGCAGGGCGCGAAATTCGGCGCTGACCTCGTCCACGAACTGCTGGGGCGCGATGCCGCGCTTGCGGGCGCTGGCCTGCACCTTCTGGCCGTGTTCGTCCACGCCGGTCAGGAAATGCACCGAATCGCCCATCTGCCGCCGGAACCGGGCAATGACGTCCGTCAGCACCTTCTCGTAGGCGTGGCCGAGGTGCGGCGAACCGTTCACATAGTCGATCGCGGTCGTGATGTAGAATGACTTCATGGGCTGAGCCGGTTAAACAAAGCCGGCCGCGGGCAAATGTCGAAAGTTTTGCTAAAGCCGCCGCGCCGCGGGAAACGGTTTGCTTGCCGGCGCGGCCGGCGACACGGTCGGGCGCATCGGACCATGTCCAGCTTCACCCGCCTGCTTGCCTTTTCCGCGCTGCTGCTCGGCCTGTTTCTGGCCGTGGCGCTGGCCGCGCAGATGTGGCTGCACCGGCAGGGGGAACGGCTCCAGGCGGAGGCAATCGAACACCGGCGCCAGCAGTTCACCGAGATTCTCGCCCTCGTGCAGCCCGGCGATGCGCCCTGGAACCCCGGCACCGTGGCCCGGCTGGAGACGCTGGCCGACGCCAGAATCGGCTTCACCGCCGATCCGACACCTCCGGCGAGCCCGGGCCGGCTGGGTTTCGTCCACGTGTTTCCGTCCACGAATGTCACCGTGACCTTCGCCCTGCCGCCGCTCCTGCGGTTGCAACTGGCGCACGCCCGGACCTGGGTCGCATTGCTCGTGCTGGCCGCGGGCCTCGTGATGCTCGTCGTCGCCGCGAGCGCGTTCTGGCGCCGGCCGGCCGAGGGCACGCCGGACAGCCGCAGCCCGTGGCGGGTTTCGCGCGGCGAAATGCAGAGCCTCGAACGGCTGGCGCGAACCTCGTTGGCGCAAAACTCCGCCCTGACCGAGGAACGCGACGCCCGCCGGCGCACCGAACAGGACCTTGCCCTGAACCAGCGCCTGTTGAACCAGTCGCTGGAGGAGAAAATCCGGCTCGGCCGCGACCTGCACGACGGCCTGATCCAGTCGCTCTACGCCGTCGGCCTGACCTTGGAATCCACCCGGCCGCTGCTGACCGCCGATCCCGCCGAGGCGGAAAGGCGCGTCGAAAAATGTCTCGCCCAGCTCAACGGCACGATCCGGGACGTCCGCGATTACATCACCGGCCTGGCGCCGGAGAAATTGCAGCGGGTCGGTTTCTCGCAGGCCCTGCGGCTGCTGCTGGAGGAACTGCGCGGCGGCCGCGACATCCGGCTGGTGCAGCATATTGACGAAGATGCGGCCCGCGCCGTGGCCCCGGCCGAGAGCACGGAAATCCTCCAGATCATCCGCGAAGCCATGAGCAACGGTCTGCGCCACGGCGGCGCGACGGAACTCACGGTCCGCCTGCACCGCAACGACCGCGAGCTCGGCCTGCTGGTGCAGGACAACGGCCGGGGTTTCGAGCCGGCCGGGCAGGACGGCGGCTTCGGCCTCGGCAACATGCAGGCCCGCGCCGCGCGGCTTGGTGCCAGTTTGCGCATCGACAGCCAGCCGGGCACTGGCACACGTGTGATCGTCACCCTTCCCCTCGCCACGCCATGAGCAAACCCGCCCCGATCCGACTCCTGCTGGTGGACGACAGCGACGTCGTCCGCGCCGGCCTGCGCGCCCTGCTCGGCGCCGAGCCCGGCCTGCAGCTGCTTGGCGAGGCGGCCAGCGTGGCGGAAGCCGTGGCGGCGGCGCGCCGGCTCCGTCCGGATGTCATCCTGCTGGACATCCGCCTGCCCGACGGCTCGGGCTTTGATGCCTGCCGGCAAATCCTGCGTGAAATGCCCGAGGCCCGCGTGCTGATCCTGACCTCGGTCGTGGACGACAACCTCCTCGACGAGGCCATCCGCGCCGGCACGCACGGCTATCTGCTCAAGGAAATCAACGCCCGGGTGCTGATGCAGTCCATCCGCGACGTCGCCGCCGGCAAATCCATCCTCGATCCGGCCATCACCGCCCGCGTGCTGCAGCTGGTGAAAACCGGACCGGGTTCCCCGGCGGCCAATCTGGGCAGCCTGTCACCCCAGGAGCGGCGCGTCCTCGCCGCAATCGCTGAAGGCAAGACGAACAAGGAAACCGGCGCGGAACTCGGGTTGAGCGAGAAGACCGTGAAGAACTACCTCGGCAACATCTTCGAGAAGCTTCACGTCACCCGCCGGGCCCAGGCCGCGGCGCTCTACGCGCAGGACTCGCGCCACCAACGCTAGGGCCAATTGGCCCTGATGAGTTAGGGCCAAAAGAGTGGCCCGCCAGCCCTACACGGGCCCGGTGCCTTCGGTTAGGGTGAGGCATGGGCCTGCGACGCGCCAACTCCCACACCCGGGGTTACACCCTCACGGAGGTCGTCATTGGCATGACGCTCTTCATCATGATTTCGCTGGGGCTGGTCAGCATGACCTTCCAGGTGCGCTCGACCTCCGAGGAAAGCGTTTACCAGAACATGACGCTGGTGCTCGGGCAGGCCTACATGGAGCAGATCCGCAGCATCGACTTCACCCGTCTGTCCGACATCGCGCGGAATGTCGCCGGGAACAACAACCTCGTGCTCTACAACACGGCGGGCAACATCATCACCGACGAAGCCAACGGCGTCCTCACCAACAACGAGTGGGCCCGCGAGGTGGTCTGGCTCGATGAAACGGATGCCGGGCAGCCGCGGCAGCCCATGACCTTCCGGTTCCGGCCCCTGCTCACGGACCTCGGCGCCAACACCGCGGGCGCCGCGGCGGGCGTCGAGATCACGATCTTCTTTGAAACCACCTACAACTACGGGGTGCAGCGCACCTACCGTTCCAGCTTCCGCTCCGTCCGCTCCGATGTCCCCACCTATTGAATCCCGCCGCGGCTTCACGCTCGTCGAAGTCATCGTCACGATGACCATCATGGGCTTCGTCGTCATCGGCGTCGTGCCCTTTTTCCTGCAGAGCAGCCGCTTCCTTTTCACCGGTGAGCAAAAGCTGCTGATCAACGCCGATGTGCGCGATTTCACCAACGAGATGGTGGAGAACGCCCGCGAGGCGAACTACTTCGCCCTTTACCAGGCCCACTACACCCGCACCCGGCCGGACGGGGTCACCGTGCGCCGGGACGCCGACAACAGCGGCACGGTGAATTCCCTCGACCGGCTGGCCGCCGGCGAAGGCGGGGAGTTCCTGCTCTTCGTCTATTACGAGGATCCGTTTTTCGACGACCGGTTTTACGACGGCAATCCGGCCAACAACGTGATCGCCAGCGTGCGGGTGAACCGCCTCGTCGGCTACTGGATCGCCCCCAACCGCAACGAGCCCGCCAAGACGGCGCTCTACATGTTCGACACGCACAACTACCGGCCCACTCCGGCCACCGCGTCTTGGAACACCCCCTGGGGCGTGACCCTGCCCGTCACGCTCACCTCGGTCGTCACGCTGGAAACCCTGCTGCCGCCCGCCACGGCCGCGAGCGCCCAGATGGCCTCCGCCCGGCTCGTCATCAACGACCTCGAGGGCCTGGGCCCCAACGGGTCCTACTTCGTGAACTTCCTCAACCGCAGCGTGCTCGTCCGGGCCAAGATCCTGCACGGCAACCAGGCCAAGCGCGTGACCAACACCTACAATTTCACGGTCACGCCGCGCGGCTGAACCCGCCAAAGCCATGAACCCACGCCATCACGTCCGGGGCTCGATCATCCTGATCGTGCTCATCTTCACCACCATCATCGGCATCCTGGCCGGTTCGCTGCTGGCCTATTCCATGAGCGAACGCCGGCTCAACCAGCGGACCCAGATGCGCTATGAATCCAAGAACGCGGTCGAAGCCGCGCTCGAATACGGTGCGGCCGAACTGGTCGTGCGTTTCCGCTCGGACCTCAATTTCGCCACCGACCAGCTGGAGTCCACCCCCGTCGCCACCCACACCGGCCGGGCGGCCACGCTATTCGCCAACCCGACCGGCCAGCTGTGGACGAACGTCGATCCAGCCTCGATCAACCTGTGGGTCAGCCAGACGAGCGAAAGCGGCCGCCGTTACGTGGACCCCAACAATCCCGAAAACGATTTTGACCCGCTGCGGGGACAGAATGTGTCGGTCCAGGCCGTGCGTCTTCTCGCCCGGGCCAGCGCCACCCATGTCGGCGGAACCACCGCTACAACCCATGCCACGCAGCTGTTCGAGATCCGCGAGGCCGCCCTCTTCAACTACGCGATCTTCTACAACATCGACATGGAATTCCACCCCGGCGCCGCCATGAGCGTCCACGGACCGGTGCACTCCAACCGGCCGATGTATCTCAGCTCGTCCCCCGCCCTCGCCTTCCACAGCACGGTGACCACGGCGGGCAACCTGACCCTCGGCGACAAGGGTGTCGGCCGCACCATCGCCTACAACATCGCCTTCACCAACGGCACCGGCCTCGTCACGGCCAACAACCCGACGGTGGGCGGCTCCGCGGTCGGCAGCTACGTGGACTCGCAGCTGGAGAGCCGGGTTTCCTCCAAGAATTTCCATGACATCGCCTCGCAGGCCTGGCGCGGCTACGTGCAGGACCAGTCGCACGGCATCGCGGCCCAATCCCCGCCGGGCGTGACCACGCCGGCGCAGGCCCGCCAGCTGATCCTTCCCCCCGATGCCGGGGGCAGCGCCACCATCGAGGCACAAAAATACTCGAACAAGGCCGGCTTGTATATGGTGGTCGAACCCAACGGCCGCGTCGTGAACTTCAAAGACCCGGCCGACGCCACGGCCTACAAGGCGGTGGCCGCGGGTTCCCGCGCGGCCTGGCGCACCGCCAATGCCAACAAAATCGTTGTGCCGCCCTCCGGAATGGTGAACAACCAGCGCCGGATGTATGACCACCGCGAGGGGCGCTGGATCAACACCATCGACATCAACCTCGGCGTCATGCGCACCGCCGTGAACACCTCCACGGCGGACGCCGCCAGCAATTTCAAGGTAAACGGCGCCGACTGGAATCTGGACGCCTCCGACGGCTGGAACGGCATCGTCTACGTGGACGTCGAAAGTCCCAACACCGGGTTCAGTTCCACCAGCGATGTGGGCGCCATGGGCGCCGGGAGCGGCACCCGCACCGCGGTCCGCCTTGTGAACGGTTCCGATCTGCCGAACCGGGCCGCGGTCAGCGCCTCCAGCGCGGAGGGCCTGACCGTCGCGACCAACACCACCGCCTACATCACCGGCCACTTCAACGCCGACGGCTCGCTCGCCGCGGACCAAAGCGACACCAGCGTCCCGGAGGCCGACGAGGTCCCGGCCGCCGTCGTGGCCGATGCCATCAACATCCTCTCGCAAGCCTGGTGGGACAGCGGCACGGGCAAACCCACCGGGGACAGCACGAGCAACAACACCACCCGGCCCAATGCCGCGCACACGGAAGTCTCGGCCGCCTTCATCACCGGCATTGTGGAATCCCCCATGAACGGCGGTGGTTCCAACTACTCCGGCGGAGTGGAAAACTACCCGCGCTTCCATGAAAACTGGGGCAGCCGCAATTTCCGTTACCGCGGCTCCATGGTCGCACTGTTCGCCAGCGCCGTGGGCACCGGCAAGTGGAACAATGCCAAATACGGCGCCCCGAACCGGCAATGGGGCCACAACGCGCTGTTCGCGAGCGGCCGCTACCCGCCGGGCACGCCCCGGCTCCGCACCTACCGCCGGCTCGATTACCGCGATCTCACGCCGGTGGAATTCAACAACCTGCTGGCCGACGCCCGGCTCGACTTCATCGCCATGGAATGAAAACGCGCACCCTGCTCCTCCTCTTCGCTGTCCTGACGGCCCCGGCCGCCGTCCATGCCATCCTGGAAGCGACACCACTCACCACACAGGACCAACCCGCCCTCGGCGGCCAAGGCGGCAGCCCGTGGCCGGCCCGGGCCCCGGCGCCGTTCGCCGTTCGCACGATCATGCTGAGTTTTGAGCACCAGCCCCAGCTCTACCTGCAGTTCAGCGCCGGCAACCTCACGTTGCAGGCCCGCCAGTCGGATTTGGATGACTGGCAGATACACCCTGCCGGCCCCCAGGGCCTGAATCTCACCAACCGCTGGAATCCGGATGTGGACGCTTTCATCACCTGGTTTCCCAACGGGTCCTTTCTGCCGTCGCTGGCCGACCCGGCGTGGAACAGCTACCTGCGCGGACTGGGAAACCGGCATGCAGGGAAGCTGACCTTCGAGTTCAACGACGACACCGACACCAATCCGCAGATGTTGCAGATCATGGGCCGGCGCACCCGTTTGCTGGGCTTCCGGGCGGAAGGGGACGAGGAAAATCCGGCCGAGGCAAAACTGCAGGTCGCGGTCGAGCTGCCCGGCGGCATCCTTGTGATCGGGATGCAGGGCCCGCCCCGCTCTCTCTTGCAATGCCGCACGCAATTCCGGCGGCTGGTGACAGGACTGGAGCCGCTCAACCTGCCGTAAGCCGGGCGCAATAGTCCGCGAGTTTCGCCCACGCCACCGCCCGGTGGCTGATGCGGCTCTTCACCGCATCGCCGAGCTCGGCGTAGCTGAGCGCGTGGCCCGCGGGCCGGAAGATGGGATCGTAGCCGAAGCCCGCCCCGCCCCGCGGTTCCTCCAGCAGCACCCCCTCGCACCGGCCTTCGAAGACCTTCTCCTGTCCGTCGGGTCCGAGCAGGACGAGCACGCACACAAACCGCGCGCCGCGCCGGGCGGCGGGCACGCCGCGCATCACCTCGACGAGCTTCCAGAGGTTCGCCGCCGCGTCGTGCTGCGGCCCCGCGTAGTAGGCCGACTCCACGCCCGGCCCGCCGTCGAGCGCATCCACACACACCCCGCTGTCATCCGCCAGCACCCAGGCGTCGCGCGGCACCAGCGGCCGGAGCGCCCGGGCCTTCTTGCCCGCGTTGCCGGCAAACGTCCCCGTGTCCTCGACCACTTCGGGCATCCCGCCGACGGCACGGGCCGGCAGGATCACGGCGTCGAGGCCGCTGCGCTGCGCGAGTGCCGCAAACTCGGCCGCCTTGTGGTCGTTACCGGAGGCTAAATACAGTTTCATCAACAAACATCCGCTCCGGATAAACCACCCGGCCGCGGGTGAGCATGTCGTCGCCGTGCCGGCTGTGCCGCACGGCCTGCATCCGCACCGCGTCCGCCAGCCGCTCCGTGCGCAGGCCGTCAAACATGTCCCTGGCCTTGCCGTCCGCCAGCAGCATGGGCGCGCGGTAGATGAAGAGATAGTCGATCTGCCGGTCGCGCAGCATCTGGCTGACCAGCTGCGGGCCGCCCTCAAAGTAGACGCCGCTGATGCGCTCCTCGGCACATTTTCGCCGAAAGTCGGCAAAATTCACCCGCTGCGTCGGCGAGGGCAGGCACCAGACCTGCACGCCGAGGTCGCGCAGCTTGCGCACATAACCCATGCCGCCGTGCGGCGTGGTCACGACGATCGTGCGGTCGCGGTGCGCATCGGTGTAAACCTGCGGCAGATTCTTGTCCGTGACGCTGCGCAGCAGCCCGTCGAAGACGAAGCGCACGGGGCACCACGGCTCCGCGCCGGGCAGCCGGGCCGTGAGCTGCGGGTTGTCCTTCAGGATCGTGCCGGCGCCGACCGCGATCGCGGGAAACAGCCGGCGCCAGCGCATGACATCCGCCCGGGCCTCCTCCCCCGTGATCCAGCGGGACTCGCCCGTGCGGCAGGCGATGTGCCCGTCGAGAGTGACCGCGGACTTCACGGCCAGCAGCGGGCCGCCGGCGGTGATCCAGTGGTTGAAAATCAGGTTCAGGTCCGCGCATTCCTCCGCCAGCACGCCGGCCGTCACCTCGATGCCGGCCGCCCGCAGCACCTCAAGTCCGCGGCCGGCATGCGCGGGGTTCGGGTCGGTTGCGCCGATCACCACGCGCTTGATGCCGGAAGCGATGATCGCATCGGTGCAGGCGCCGGTGCGGCCATGCGTC
>JAHCLN010000133.1 GCA_026125215.1 Opitutaceae bacterium | reverse complement strand
GCGATCTGGAGACGCAGTCCGTGGTGGATGGATTGGTGGGCTTCGGGCGCTATGCCGACCGCGCGCCGGTGCGGGCCGGCGCCGGCGCATTTGTCCAATCGCTTCATGAATTGCTCGGGTTGCTGAAAGCATGAAGGTCAAATTTCTCGTCTGGTTGGCGGCGCTTGCCTGGCTGGTTCCCTTGCCCCGGCTCTGTGCCGCCGCGCCGGCCGGCAACGGGTCCGAGGAGGCTTTTCCCGTGCCGATCGAGACCTACGTGGTGGACGAGACCAATTCGACGCTCTGGGAAATCCTGCAACACCGGGTGGAGGTCGAGCCGTTCAACCTCGTGGCCACGATCCTTTTCGTGCTCGCGGTCATCCACACCTTCCTGACCGCGCGGTTCCGGCACTGGGCGCACGTGATCGAGCAACGGCACGCGGAGCGGCTCCGGCGGGAGGGCCGGTTTGTGGACCGCAACAACGACGGTGAGCCCGACGAGGTGAGTTTTTGGGGCAAGATTCTGCACTTCTTCGGCGAGGTGGAGGCGGTCTTTGGCATCTGGGTGATCCCGCTGTTGGTGGCGATCACCTGGTCCGAGAGCTGGCATACGGCGGAGGAGTATCTGAACAGCCGGGTGAGTTACACGGAACCGATCTTCGTGGTGGTGATCATGGCGATCGCGGCGAGCCGGCCGGTGCTGCGGCTGGCGGAGAACGCGATGGCGAAGGTGGCGGCGCTCGGCGCCGGCACGCCGCTGGCCTGGTGGTTCTCCATTCTCACGGTCGGGCCCGTGCTGGGCTCGTTCATCACCGAGCCGGCCGCCATGACAATCTCGGCGCTGTTGTTGCTGGAGAATTTTTACCGTTACGGGCCGAGCGAGCGATTGAAATACGCGACGCTCGGACTGCTCTTCGTCAACGTCTCGGTCGGCGGCACCCTCACGCATTTTGCCGCGCCGCCGGTGCTGATGGTGGCCGGCACCTGGGGCTGGGATTTTACCCACATGCTCACCCATTTCGGCTGGAAGGCGGTCGTGGGCATCGTCGCTTCCAACCTGTTCTACTATTACCTGTTTCGGCGCGAGTTTGCCGCGCTGGCCGCGCAGCGCAAACCCGCGGGCGAGGCGGAGCTGTTTGGCGCGCCGGTGGACGATCACCGCGTGCGGATTCCGCTCTGGGTGACGCTGGCGCACGTGGTGGCGCTTTTTTGGACGGTTTTCACCGCGCATTACACGGCGCTCTACATGGGCGGTTTTCTCATGTTCCTCGCCTTCACGCAGGCCACCGCGCAGTTCCAGTCGCCGATCCAGTTTCGCGGCCCCATTTTGGTGGGCTTTTTTCTCGCCGGCCTGGTCATCCACGGGACCTTGCAGCAGTGGTGGATTGAGCCGGTGCTGCGGAGCCTCGATGCACTGCCGCTAATGCTGGGGGCGACCGTGCTGACCGCGTTCAACGACAATGCGGCCATCACCTACCTCGCTTCGCTCGTGCCGGGGTTTTCCGACGAGATGAAATACGCGGTTGTGGCCGGGGCCGTGGCCGGCGGCGGGCTGACGGTCATCGCGAATGCGCCCAATCCCGCGGGCCAGTCGATTCTTTCGCCCAGCTTCAAGGAAGGCATCGCGCCGGGCAAACTGCTGGTCGCCGCCTTTGTGCCGACGGTGATCATGGGCCTAGCCTTTCTGCTGCTGCCGTCCTGACGGGCGGGAGTGCCAAAAATTCCGGTTCAGGTTGACAGCATCCGGCTCCACCAAATCGTAGCGGCGCCCGTGGGCGTCCAGAGTGGTGCGGCGCCTGTGGGCATGACGCATGGTCGCCCTTTTGTTCACCGCCATCCTGCTGCCATTTTTGCTCCTGCCCGCGGTTCTCGCGGTCGGGGACAGGTGGCGTGCGCGCACCGGCTGGCTGGCTTTGGCGGCGCCGGTTGGTTCGTTTGCGATCCTGCTGCATCTCGCGTTGACGGTGGCGGAGCCGGGTGGGCGGCTCGTGGTCGAACTGGCCTGGGTCCCTTCGCTGGGTCTGGATTTCACCTTCATGATCGACGGGCTGTCGCTGTTTTTCGGCCTCGTCGTCAGCGGCATGGGCATCCTCGTGGTCTTCTATGCGTCGCACTACCTCGACGACCATTACCGGCACCACGACCGGTTTTATGCCTACCTGCTGCTTTTCATGGGCGCGATGCTCGGCACGGTGCTCGCGGGAAATCTCCTGCTGCTCTTCGTGTTCTGGGAACTCACGGGCATCACTTCCTTCCTGCTCATCGGCTTTCTGCATGAAAAGAGCGAGTCGCGCGACGGTGCGCGGATGGCGCTGCTGGTGACGGCTACGACGGGCCTGGCCATGCTGGCCGGCATTGTGCTGCTGGGACAGGCAGCCGGCACCTATGAGATTGCCGCGCTGATGGACGGGGCTGCCCGGAATGCATCGCCCGGGACGCTTTCGGCGGCCTTTGTGCTGATCGCCATCGGTGCGCTGGGCAAATCGGCGCAATTCCCGTTCCATTTCTGGTTGCCGAATGCCATGGCCGCACCGACGCCGGTGAGCGCCTACCTGCACTCCGCCACCATGGTGAAGCTGGGCGTTTTCCTCATCGCCCGCATTTTTCCGGTGTTTCAGGGCGTTGAGCTCTGGGCACCGCTGCTCATCACTATTTGTTTTGGGACGATGCTGCTCGCCGCGGTGCTGGCGCTGCTTTCGCAGGACCTGAAGGCGATCCTGGCGTTCTCCACGGTCAGCCAACTGGGTTTTCTCATCGGTTTCTACGGCATGGGGCCGGCCGGCGGCGTGCAGGGCGACCTGCTGCACATCGCGAGCCACGTGTTTTACAAGGGCTGCCTTTTCATGGTGGTCGGCATCGTGGACCACTCCACGGGGGTTCGCGACATCCGCCAGCTTGGCGGCCTGCGGCGCGAGCTGCCCTTGCTGGCGGGCATCACGCTGGTAGCGGCGGCCTCGATGGCCGGGCTGCCCGGCACGCTCGGGTTTATCAGCAAGGAATACATGCTGAAGGACATGTTCGCCTATTGGGAAGGCAGCGCGGCGCTGGCCTGGTATCCGCTGGTGTTTGTGGGTGTGGCCTCGGCCCTGAAAGTGGCGTTTTCGGCGCGCATTTATTGGGGGATTTTCGGCGGGCCGCCCTCGGAGAAGGCGCTGGCGCATTTTCATGCGCCCGGTCTTGGGATGCAATTGGCGCCGTTGCTGCTGGCGGGCGCCTGTCTGCTGTTCGGACTTTTCCCCGGCCTGCTGGGCACCGGATTGGCTGCCCTGCAAACGGCCGGGCTGCATGATCCGACCGTGGTGCACTACAGCCTGTGGCACGGTGTGACCCGGGAGTTCCTGACCAGCTTGCTGATCATGGCCGCCGGCGCGGTGGTGTTTTTTTGGCTCCGGCGGAGCTTCTGGGCGAGGGCGCGCATTCCGGCGCCGCTGCGGTTTGACGCCGGGTTCGAGGGCTTGGTCACGGCCGTGCCGAAATGGGCCAAGGCGCTCGGACTGGCCCTGCGGTTTGACCGGCAATTCGACTACCTTGCGATTGCATTGGGCTTCATGGTCCTGATGGTCGGAGGCTATTGGTGGACGCAGCGCACGGTCTTGTGGCCGGGTCTGCCCACGGAAGCCGACTTTGACCCGGTGCGCACGCTGGTGGTGGGTCTGATTGCCCTGGCGATGGCCATGATCATCGTGATGCGGCGCTGGACCTCCCAGCTCATCGCGGTCTCGATCATCGGGTTCCTCATTACGTTTTACTACGTGTTGTTCCGCGCGCCGGACCTAGCGATGACGCAGATCTTGGTGGAATCGGCGACCCTGTTGCTGGTGCTGCTGCTGCTGGCGCGGTTTCCGCGTTCGGCCGAAATCAGCGAGATCGGCTGGTTCTTTTCCGGCCGTCGGCAGGCGGTGAACCTCGCGATCTCGGCGGGGGTGGGCCTGCTGGCGACCTTGGCCGCGCTGATGGCCATGCAACACCGGCACCCGGATCCGTCCGGCGACTATTACCTGGCCAACACCGTGCCGCTGGCGCACGGCACCAACACGGTGAACACCATCCTGGTGGACTTCCGCGGTTTTGACACCTTGCTGGAGGCCACGGTGCTGGTCATCGCCTGTCTCGGGGCGATTGGCCTCGTGATGCGCTATCGGCGCACGGCGGAGGAATACGCGGCCGGCGCCATGGGACCGGCGGGCTACGGTCTGGGCCGCAAAACCGAAAAGAAAGCGGAGGAGGCGGACCAATGAAGACCGGCGACTCCTACATCTTCCGGTCGGTGGCATCTTTCCTGTTTTTCGTCATCAACGTGTTCGCCGTTTACCTGCTGCTGCGCGGCCACAACCTGCCCGGCGGTGGTTTTATCGGCGGCCTGGGCTCGGCGCTCTCGCTGATCATGCTGAGCATGGCTTACGGTGTGCGGGAGGCGCAGAAAGTGCTGCGGGTGGATCCGGTCCGGCTGGCCACGGTCGGTCTGCTGCTCGCGGTGGTGACCGGGATGTTGCCCCTGTTTCTCGGCGAACCCTTCCTGCGGCATTTTCATTGGAAGTTTGATGGGCTGCCTTTGCTGGGGAAGCTCGAGGTGGGCACGCCGCTGCTTTTCGACATCGGCATCTTTCTGGTCGTGGTGGGGGTGACGGCTAAAATGATCTTCGTGCTGTTCCGCTCCATCAGCGGTCTTACCGCGCTCAATCCCAGCGAGTGGCGGCGCTACTCGGCTGACCTCGAGGAACCCGTGGAGCGTGAGCACAGCCGCTCTTCCTCGGAACTGGAAACGGAGGACGGGCCATGATGTGGGAGACGGCCATCCTCGTGGGGCTGATGTTCGGCGGCGCCTGCTTTCTGATCCTGCAGGCGAGCTTCGTGCGCATCCTCTTCGGCTTCATCCTGCTTTCCAATGCGGCCAACCTGTTCCTGCTGGCGATGTCGGGCCGGCCGGACGGCAAGACCGCGCCGGTGTTGCAGGGCGGTAACGGCGGCCCGCCGGTGGATCCCCTGCCGCAGGCACTCATCCTGACCGCCATCGTGATCGGGTTTGGTGTCATCGCCTACATGGTGGTCCTGCTTTATCGCACCTTCCTGGATCAGCACACGGCCAATGCCTGCGAACTGTTTGATCCGCGGCGGGAACGGCCCAAGGAGGACGCCTCATGAAAGCTCTGGTGCTTGCTTTGCCGATCCTGCTGCCACTGCTGACGGCGATCGTGCTTTTGTTGGCCGGCCGGCGGCGCTGGCGGCGTTGGTTGGTGGCCCTGTCGGCCTTGGTGCAACTGGGCGTCGCGCTGGTGCTGGCACAGGGCGCCTACGGCCAGCCGCCGCAGGTCCTCGCGCTGGGCGGCTGGGCCGCCCCCTATGGCATCGTGCTGGTGATCGATCTGCTGGCCGCGATCATGCTGGCGCTCGGCGCGCTCACGGCGCTGGCCGCAATTCTGTTTGGTCTGGCCGAGCTGCCGCCGGAGGACGAAAACCCGCTGCGGTTGCCGCTGATCCAGTTTCTGGTGACCGGCATCAACCTGGCCTTCTGCACGGCCGACCTTTTCAACCTCTTCGTGGCTTTCGAGGTGATGCTTATCGCTTCCTATGCGCTCCTCACGCTGGAAGCGGACGATTGGGACATCAAACAGGCCTTTCCGTATCTCGCGCTCAATCTGGTGGGCAGCACGCTGTTCCTGGTCGCGGCGGGCCTGACCTACGGCATGTTCGGCTCGCTGAACTTCGCGCTGATCGCCGAGCGGGCGGATGCCCTGGCCGGGACGCCGCAGCTCACGTTGTTGTCGCTGCTGTTTCTGACCGTGTTCGGCATGAAGGCGGGGGTCTTCCCGCTGTTCTACTGGCTCCCCAACAGCTATCCGATCCTGCCCAGCCCGGTCGCGGCGCTCTACGCCGGCATGCTCACCAAGGTCGGCGTCTACGTGCTGCTGCGCATTTTCGGCCAGGTGCTGCCGCCCGATCTGCCGCTGCCTCATCTGCTGATGGCTTGGTTGGCGGCGGCGACCATGATCTTCGGCGTGCTGGGGGCCGTGTCGCGGAATTTTATCCGCGGTATCCTGTCGTTCCACATCCTGAGCCAGATCGGCTACATGGTGCTGGCAATCGGCCTTTTCACGCCCTACGCGCTGGCGGCGGCGATCTTCTATATCATCCACCATATCGTCGTGAAAAGCACGCTGTTCCTCGTGGGGGGCACCGTGGTGGTGCTCAACCGCACGGACGATCTGGAGAAGACCGGCCGGCTCTGGCTGGCGACGCCGGTGCTGGGCGTGATCTTCCTGCTGCAGGCCCTGTCGCTGGCCGGCATCCCGCCCCTCAGCGGATTCTGGGGCAAATACATGATTATTGTCGAAGGTGTGCGGCAGCAGGAGTGGGTGCTGGTGTTCTGCGCGCTGCTGGCCGGGGTGCTCACGTTGTTCAGCATGCTCAAGATCTGGAACGGTGCCTTCTGGGCTGCCTCCGCCAAGGAGGGCGTGCACACGGAGGAGCGGCGGTGGCGGCCGATGGCGGCGGTCGCCGGAGGCATGACCGTCGTTTCGCTCGGCATCGGTTTTGGGGCCGAGTTTTTCCTGCGGGTGGCGCACGAGGCGGCGCGGCAACTGCTCGACCGGCCCGCCTACATTGATTTTTTGCTGAGAGGAGGCGGCTGAACAACATGCGTTCCCTCGTGCTCAATGTCCTCGTGGCGGTCATCTGGTTGCTGCTCCAAACCCAGCCCACGCTGCTGGATTTCTTCGTCGGCGCGGCCCTGGGCTTCCTGCTGCTGTTCCTGTTCCGGCCGGTGCTCCACAGCGGTGACTACGTGCGCCGGGTGATTGCAGCGAATGTCTTTGTGCTGCTGTTTGCCTGGGAATTTCTGCGGGCCTGTGTCCAGCTGATCCGCCTGACTTTGTTCGTGCCGGTGGACCGGCTCCGGCCGGACTTCCTGATCTACGATGTCTCGGGTCTCACCCGGTTGGAGATCCTGCTGCTCTCGCACTGCGTGAGCCTGACCCCGGGCACCTGCACGGTGGATATTTCCCACGACTTCAGCCGGCTTTACCTGCATGTGCTGGACTGCCCCGATCCGGCGGCGGTCCGCCGGGACATCGACAACACCCTCAGGCGGGGCATCCTCGCCTTCACCCGATGACCGACCTGCTGCTCCAGATCGCTTTTGCCATTCTCGCCTCGGCTTTGCTGCTGGGCTTTTACCGCCTGGCCAAAGGACCGACGGTGGTGGACCGCATTCTGGCGTTTGATGCCGTGGTTTTGTGTGCCGTGGCGATGACGATCCTTTTGTCCCGGTGGTGGCAGTCGGCCCATTACATGGAGCTGATTCTCATCGTCTCCACGCTGGGTTTTTTCGGCGCGGTGGCGTTTGTGCTCTTTCTGCAGCGCTCCATGCCCTACGGGGGTGAAGAGCGGGAGGAAGCCGAAAACAAGGAGGAGCCATGAACCTATATCAGGAACAAATTTCCGTCGGCATCATGATCCTGGGCGCGCTGCTCGTGCTCATCGCGATGATCGGCATCGTGCGGTTTCCCGATGTCTTCTGCCGGGCGCATGCGCTGGGCAAGGGGCTGACCCTGGGCCTGATGATTCTGCTGTTCGGCATCTGGCTAGATCCCAAGACCGAGGTCTCGGGGCTCAAGGTCATCGCGGCGATCTTCTTCCAGTTTGTGACGCTGCCCGTGGCCAGCCACCTGATCGCACGGCTTTCCTACGAAAAGAACCTGCCGCGGGCCCGGCGGCGCTGATCCCGGTTCAGGGGAACAGGCCGCGGGCGGCCTTGGCGTCGGCCACGCGCTGGATGCCGAGGGTGAGGGCGGCGAGGCGCCGGCTGAACTTGAACTTCCGCTTCTGCAACTCGACCGAATCCTTGGCCCGGTCGAGAATGACGAAGAGCTTTTGCAGCACCTCGTCGCGACTCCAGTAGAAGTTTTGCAGGTTCTGGCACCACTCGAAATAGGAGACGATCACGCCGCCGGAGTTGCAGAGCACGTCGGGGATGACCTCGATGTCGTCGCGCTCGTCGATGATCTTGTCCGCCTGGTTGGTGGTGGGGCCGTTGGCCGCCTCGGCGAGGATGCGGCACTTCAGCCGCGGGGCGTTTTCGTGGGTGATCACCCGTTCGAGCGCGGCCGGCACCAGCACGGTGCACTTCAGTTCGAGCAGCTTCGCGTTGGTGATCTCCTCGCCGCCGTCGAAATTGTGCAGCACCTTCTGCGAGCGCACGTAGGCGAGGGCTTTTTTGATGTCGATGCCCTTGGGGTTGTGGAATGCCGCGGTGTGGTCCGAGATGGCGATGATCTTGGCGCCGTAGTTGGCCAGCGCCGCGGCGGTCTCGCTGCCGACATTGCCGAAGCCCTGGATGGCGACGGTCGCCTTCTCGACCGGGATCTTGAGGTCGGCGAGGTATTTTTTTACCAGGTAGGCGACGCCGGCACCTGTGGCCTCGCGGCGACCCTGCGAGCCGCCGAGGGCGAGCGGTTTGCCGGTGACGATGCCCGGGACAATGTGGCCGATGTGGTTGGAGTAGGTGTCCATCATCCAGCCCATGCTCGTCTCATTGGTGCCCATGTCGGGCGCCGGCACGTCCACGTGCGGCCCGATGAAGGGAATCATCTCCTGCATGTAGCGGCGGGAGAGCCGTTCCAGTTCGCCTTCGGAGAGCTGGCTGGGGTTGACAATGACTCCGCCCTTGGCGCCACCGTAAGGCAGACCGACCAGCGAGCACTTCCAGCTCATCCACATGGACAGCGCGGCCACTTCGCCGATGGTGACGCCTTGGTGAAAACGGATGCCGCCCTTGGCCGGACCGGTGGAGAGGTTGTGCTGCACGCGGTAGCCTTCGAACACGGTGACGCTGCCGTCATCGCGCCGGATGGGCAGGGCCACCGCAAAGGTGCGCCGCGGGTATTTGGTGCGGTCGCGGATGGCCTCGGGCAGGTTGATGGCGTCGGCGGCCTTGTCGAACTGCCGGCAGGCCATCTTGAACACGTCCGAATTATAGAGGGTTGAGATGATGACTTTTGACATGGTGGGGCGGGGTGGGAACCTGGCTCTGTTTGGCTGTCAGCATGGTGATGCGGCGGGGTTTAGCAATTGGCTTCCGGCCCCGCCGTCCCTTCAATGACGGCAACTAATCCGCCCCCTGCGGGCGGTTGATAGATGGCAACTTTCCTAAAATTACTGCGTTGGGTGGTGGAACGGGCGGCGGTGGCGGTGGCCATTGTGGTCATCGCTCTGGCCGGCTACGGGCTGTGGCTTTTCCTGCGTGAAAACGTGGATTTCGAGCTGCGGCGCAACGAGTTGCTCCTCACGCTGACCGGCGAACGCACCCAGGTCAGAGAAGCATTGGTGGACGTCGGCCTGCGCCTGCAAACCAAGCGGGAGGAAATTGCCGCGGAGCAGGAGCGCATCCGGCAGGCAGACGGGGTGATCGGCCGGCTCCGCTCCCTCGAAAGCACCTGGGACCGGCTGGTCGGCAATCCGGAGCAGCAGCGGGCCAACCGGGAACAGATCCCACGGAGGGAGACGCTCAAGGCCGACTCGACGGCCAAAATCGGAACCTTGGAACGGGAACTGGCCCGGTTGACGTGGGAGCGCGAGGGGCTCGAGATGAAACTGGGCCGGCTGGAAACGCAGCTGCAGGAAGCGGAGGCGCAAAAATCCCGTTTCATGGCCTACGTGCGCGAGGCCTGGCGAAAGACCCGCGGTTGGATCATTGCGGCGCTCGCCCTTTATTTTCTCGGCCCCACGGCCGGCCGCGTGCTGCTGTATTTTGTTTTTGCCCCAATGGTGGCGCTGGGCCGACCGGTGCGTCTCGCCGCCGGGCCGCCCGCGGTCATGCCGGCGGTGTCCACGAGCCGGGT
>JAHCLN010000132.1 GCA_026125215.1 Opitutaceae bacterium | reverse complement strand
TCGAGCGTTTACAATCTCTGGCTGGTGCTGTCGCTCGAGCGCCTCGCCGCGATGCACCGGCTCACGCGCGACGCGAAGGCCGCGCTCCGTTGCGAAAAATGGGCCAAACGCCTGCGTGCCAAGCTCGCCACCCTCGTCAACCGCCGCGGCCTGCTGGGCGACGGATTCGACGCGCGGGGCCGGGTGCTGAAAAGCACGTCGCCGCACGCGCAAACCCTCGCCCTCATGGCCGGACTCGTGCCGGCCGCGGCGCCGGCGATGGAGCGGTTCCTCCTCGACTACCTGCGCGATGAATCCGGCCACACCGCCAAACCCAGCGCCTACTGGATCACCTATGTTTACAGCGTGCTGGCGGAGCGCGGCCATGGGGCGGCGGTGGTGGAACATATTCGGCCGCGCTGGGAACCGATGACCGCCTACGGTTCGACGTTTGAAATCTTCGGCGACACCGTCGCGTTTGCGGCCAGCCATTCCCACGCGTGGTCGGCGCATCCGCTGTTTCATCTCATGCAGATCATCGGCGGCATGCGCCAGACGGCACCGGCCTGGCGGGAGGTGGTGTTTGCGCCGGTCTTCGTCGGCCAAAGCGGCGGCGCCACCTACCCGGCGCCACCGGGCCCCATCACCAGCGCCTGGCAGCGCGAAGGCCCCGCGGTGCGGGTGACGCTCACGCTCCCGCGCGGCGTGTCGGCCACGGTCAAACTGCCCGGCCGGCGGGCGGAAAAAATCACCGGCCGGCGCGAATGGCTGGTGCCGGCCGGCGGCTGAAGCGCGCGGCTTACTTGCGGGTGACGATGGCGCCGGTGCGGTCGCGGAAAACCAGCACCTTGGCCTCGTTGTCCGCTTCCACGAAAACGATTCCCTGCGCCTGATCGATCGTTTCACCGGCGCGGTAGGTGCGGCCATTGATCAAGGCGCGCGCGGGCGTGCCCCAAAAAACCCCGCTGACGGTCAGCCCGGCCACGAAATTGCGAAATTCCTGGCTCGCCTGGGTGGTGGAGGTGACCTGCGCGGGCGAAGCCCAGGTCGTGGCCCGGACCCCGGGAGCGATCTGTTCCTCGGTGGCCGTCGCCTGCGGCTCGGCGGGTTTGCCGCCCAATTGGCCCGGCAACGGCGTGTCGAGGAACCGGCGCTCGGGCACGTCCTCGCCGGTGGCGGCCGCATCGATGCGCTCCTGCTCCCGGTCGCGCCGGGCGGCGATGGCATCCTGTGCCTTTTCGATCAGCGCGCCGGGCGCGGCGGCAATCTGGTTGAGAGTTTCGGAAGGCGTGACCGCGGGCGGCGGATTGCCGGCCGTCGTCTTGGGCGTGGGGGCGGGCGGGGGCGTGGGTTTTGGTCCGTAAAGCTGCCAGCCAAAGTAAAGGCCGCCACCGACGAGCAGCACCGCGGCCACACCGCCGAGGATCTGCAACTTTTTCTTCAAGGCCACCGCCGGCGGGGGCGGACGTTTGACCGGCACGGGCGGAGGAGCCGCAGCACCGGGAGCCGCGGCGGGCGGGGCCGACGGGGGTGGAGCCGCGGGAGACCCGGGCGGGGCGGCGACCGGAGCCGGAGCTGCTACCGGCGCGGGCGTGGCACCGGCCGTCTTGGGCTTGAGTTTGAATTTCGGCGCTTCCTCTGCAGCCGGTTCCACAGCTTCCGTCGGCGGCGGGGACGGGGGCGGAGCAGGCGGTGGCGGCGGCACCTCCTCTGCCGCTGGCGGGGGCGGCTCGGCCGGCGCAGCGGGTTCCTCGGTCTTGGCAGTTTCCGCCGGCTCGACACTCAGGCGCGGTTTGAGACGGGGTTTCTCCGCCGCTGGCGGAGGGAGCGGAGCTTCCGCCGCCGGTTCCGCGGGGGCGGCTGCCGCCGGCTGCGGTTCGGGTTCGGTCGCCAGCTTCGGCTTGAGCCGCAAACGGGGCGCGGCCGCTTCGGGTTCGGCCGCCGGCGGAACGGGAGTTGGGGACGGATTGGCGGCCGCCGGGGTCTCTTCTCCGGCCGGGCGCAGGCGGGGCTTGAGGCGCAGCGGAGGGGGAGACTCTTCACTCATACCGCCACTATTGGCTATTTCCCGGGCGCATGAAACCAAAAAGATTCGCTCGCGGTCGCCGCCGCCGGCCGTTCAATGACGGCCTTATCATGCCCGACACCAAACGCCTCGTCCTCTCTCTCCTGCTCCTTGTGGCCCTCGGCCTGGCCGGCTGTTCCAGCGCGGCCCGGGAAGCGCGGGCGGAACGCAAGAAGGACGTGGCGCTGGAGGTCGAGGAAAGTTTCCGGCAGCGCTGGATCGAGCAGCGGGCCGCCGCCCTGGTCAACCGCGGGGTCTCCCCCGACCTCGCCCGGGCGCAGGCGATCGAGGAGTTCCGCCTCAATTACGGCTACACGCGCGCCGCCGAAAAGTGAGCGCCGGCCCGGGGTCCGCGGCGTGGCGCGCCGCGCTGGCCGCCCTGACCTGTTACCTGATCTGGGGGCTGGTGCCACTCTACTGGCGGCCCCTCGCGGCGGTAGACGCCCACGAGCTGATCGCGCACCGGCTGGTCTGGTCGTTTGTTTTTCTGGCACCCCTCTTGGCCTGGTTGGGCGGTGGCCGCGAAGTCGTCGCCGCCCTGCGTTCGCCGCGTTCACTCGGCCTCAATCTGGCGAGCGGGCTCCTGTTGACCGCCAACTGGCTGGTTTACGTCTGGGCGGTGAATTCCGGCCACGTCATCGAGTCGAGCCTGGGTTATTTTCTGGTGCCGCTGGTGAACGTGGCCCTGGGCCGCTTTGTGCTGCACGAGCAGCTGCGCCCCGGCCAATGGCTGGCGATCGCACTCGCGGCGGCGGGTGTGACCCTGCAGCTGGTGCAGCTGGGCCGGCTGCCGTGGATCGCTCTGGCGCTGGCCGCGACGTTCGGCACCTACGGTCTGTTGCGCAAACGTTCCGAACTGGGGCCGTTGACCGGTCTGACCGTGGAGACCCTCCTGCTCATGCCGCTGGCCGCCGGGTTTCTGCTCTGGCGCGCCGCCGCCGGCACCGGGGCGCTGGGCCACGCGCCGGCTCTGACACAGGGCCTGATTCTGTGTGCTGGCGTGGTGACCGCGGTGCCCCTGCTGCTCTTCGCCTACGGAGCGCGCCGATTGCGGCTGACCACGCTGGGCCTGCTGCAATACGCCGCCCCCACCGTGCAGCTGGCCCTCGGCGTGTGGGTTTACCGCGAGACCTTCGACCGGGCCCGGGCGCAGTCCTTCGGCCTCATCTGGATCGCGCTCGCGCTCTACACCGCGGACGCGCTTTGGCGGCAACGGCGGCGGGGTGGACTCAATCCGCTTTCGCCCCCAGCAGTTGCATCATGAACACGAGCGTGGCGTTGCGCGGAATGGCCGGCCGCCGGCCCATTGAGCCGTAGGCCAGCTCCGGCGGGATGATCACGAGCCATTTGTCCCCCGGCCGCATGAGCTGCAAAATCTGGTCCCAGCCCTGAATGACCTGATTCCGGCCCAGACGGAAGACAAACGGGTCATTGGGGTCCTGCTTCTGGTCGAAGGTCTGCCCGTCGATCAAACGGCCGACGTAGAGGACCGAGACCATCTGGCCGGGCTTGGGTGGCTCGCCCGAACCCTCCTCCAGCACCAGATAGCGGATGCCGGTGTGGGTTTTTTTGGCGTCCGGAAAATTCTTTTCCACCCACTCCAGGTCTTCCGGCGGCAGTTTTTCCCGCTGGGCGGAGAGCGTGAGGGGCAGGAAGCCCAGGCAAAGGACAAGGCAGCATCGGCGCAACATGGCGGATTTTTATAGGGAGGCTCCGCCGGATGGCACGGATTTTTTGACGGCCGGATGCGCGGCGACCAAACCGAGCGCGCGGCGCAGCAGGCTTATGCCCGGTTCCATGCGGTGCCAGGGCGAGGCGCCCGAAGGGTGCGGCAGCGGGATGCAGTCCGCCGCGTGGCCGCGGTAGGTGATGGGAAACGCGCGGCCGATGGTGTCGTTGAGCGGTGCCGGCGGCAGGAACTGCGTGATGGCCAGTTTGCCGACCGGGAGCACCAGCGCCGGCCGCAGCAGGGAGAACTCGCGCTCCAGCCAGCGGGCGCAGTTTTCGATTTCATCGGGCGCGGGCACGCGGTCGCCGCCCTCGGGCCGCTTGCCGGGGAAACACCGGCACACCGCCGCAAAATAGATGCGGTCGCGCACCTCGTCCTCCGTCCAGCCCAGCGCGGCGTGGAACCACTTGAAAAGCGTTTTGCCCGCGGTCCAGGCAAAGGGCCGGCCGAGCTTCGGCTCCTTGTCGCCCGGGGCCTGCCCGACCAGCAGGATCCGGCCGGTCACCGGCCGGCCGACCACCACGGGGCGGTGCATTTTCGGGCAGCGCGTGCAGGCACGGAGCGCGACAAGATGGGTTTCAACGGCGGCGAGGGTGGCGGACACGGCCCAAACGGATGGCGCCCGTTGCGGTCCGGGGAAACAAGAAAACGCGCTTCAGGACCAAAGCCCCTGCCGCCGGCCCTCCCAATACGTCGCAATCAGGCACTCCGGCATCTCGCTGCTCAGGAAATGAGTGAAGTAGTTCAATTCCGGCGGCACCTGCTGGCCGTCGGGATCGGCGATCCACAGCAGATGCCGCGGCTCCAATTCGCGCAGCAGGTCCGCCGCGTAGCCGGCGGCCTCGTCGCGTTGTGCCGGGCAATGCCGCGCGACCAACATCGCCGTCCACAGAAACCGCGCGAGGCAGTCGCCATAAATCCATTCCGCGGCGTAGGACAGCATCGGATGCCCGCCCAGCCATTGTTCGCGCGGCAACCGCGGGGTCCGCGCTATGCGCCGCCAACGCAGATCCTTCGTCTCAATTAGAAACCAATAAAGATAACCGCGCCGGGCCGGATCGTAGCCCATGCGGTGATCCGACCACCACAGCGCGAGCACCCGGCGCAAATCGTCCGCCGTGAGCAGGTCCGGCAGGCACTCGTGGATGATCGTCGCGGCGATGGCCGCAAACTGACAGTGCTGGATTTGCTCCCAATGGACAAATTCCCCGGCCGTCACGTTCGCGCCGGCGATGCGGTCCCAAGGTTTGGCCTCGTAGGTGCCGGCGCGGATCTCCCGCAGGATGCCGTCGAGCCGGCGCTCCTGCCTCCACTTGCCGGTCCGCATCACGAAGGCGCAGGCCTCGCGGTATCTGGCCTCCCCGGTAAGTTTGTGAGCGGCGGCCACCAGCGCGGCCATGATGGCGTTGTAATCGGTGGGGTCCAACCGGTTGTTCCAGTCGCCGCCGCTGCGGTGAAAAATCGTGTAGTCCACCGCGATCTGATAATCGGCCACCGCGGCGAGCATGGCGCGGATTTCCCGCTGCTCCTCCGCTGCCGCCACGGGATAAAAGGTCCACCAGCCCCACAGCGCGTGCAAATACTGGTCGCCCGTCGTGTGCAGCGAGGGTTCAAAATGAAACGGCTTGCCGAGAAAACCCGGCTGCCCCGCCTGCACGCCGAATTCAAACACGCGCCGCAACGAGCGGTAGGCCTCCCGCGCCGCCGCCAGCGCCGCAGGTTCACCCGTGGCCTGGTAACGCAAACTCTGCGCCGCGAGATGGCTGCCCGACGTCGTGATCGAATTCTCGTTGTTGAAAAAATCCACGGGCGACTTCAACCGGTGTCCCCAGTTGTCGGCCGGCCGGTCCATGGCGCCGAAATCCTCCGTCCGCATCGGCCGCAGGCCCGCCGCGGTGACAAACGGCATGCACACGAAAATGCCGCTCGGATGCGCGCGGGCGGCGGTGGTCAGCCGTTCGACCGCGGCCACTTTCGCCGCCGGATCGAGGTGCACAAAGCCGGGCAACAGCGCGTCGATGGGGTGCGGCGACATGGCCGACACGCAGGCACAGCCCCTCCGGATTGAAAACCAGAAAAGAAAAACCCGGCGGGATTTTTTCCGCCGGGTTGGACTAACAAACGTCTTTTACCGCCGCCCGCGACGGCCGCCGCCACCGAAGCGGTTCCAACCGCCGCGGCGGTTGTGTTCCTCGCGCGGATGCTGGCCGGCTTGGTGGCGGCCTTCGCGGGCCTGCGGCGGCTGTTCGGGCCGCGGGGTGAAGGGGCCGTAGGGAAAACCTTCAAGCTTCAGCTCGGGAATCTTCGCGCCGATGAAGCGCTGGATGTCGCGGATGTCGCCGGCGTTTTCCGGCGTGACGAGCGTGAACGCATCGCCCACGGCCTGCGCCCGGCCGGTGCGACCGATGCGGTGCACGTAGTCCTCGGGTTTTTCCGGCACATCGTAGTTGATAACATGCGAGACGCCGGCGACGTCGATGCCGCGGGCGGCGATGTCGGTCGCCACCATGACCTCGTATTTGCCGGATTTGAAACCGGCGAGGGCTTCCATGCGCTGGTTCTGCGAGCGGTTGGCGTGCAGGACGGCAACGGAGTGGTTGGCCGCCTTGAGCCGGCGCGCGATCTTGTCGGCGCCGTGCTTGGTGCGGGAGAAAACGAGCACGCTGTCGAAGTCGGTCTTCTCCAGGAGCGCGAGCAACAGGTCAAACTTCTGCGCATAACCCACCGGGTAGAGCGCATGGTTGACGGACTGGTTCACGGTGCGGTTGACGCCGACCTCGATGCGGGTCGGGTTGCGCAGTGCAAACGAGGCAATGGCCTGGATCTCGGGCGGCACGGTGGCGGAGAACAGCAGCGTCTGGCGCTCCCGCGGGCAGCGGCCGATGATATCCTTCACGACAGGCAGGAAGCCCATGTCGAGCATATGGTCCACTTCGTCGAGGACGAGCGTGTTGAGGTCGCGCAGGTTGAGCGTGCCCTCCTTGAGATAATCCATCAGGCGGCCGGGCGTGGCGACGATGATGTCCACGCCGCGCCGGAGTTCGGCGCGCTGGTTGCCGTAGCCGACGCCGCCGTAGATGGCGACGGTGCGGAGGTCGGTGAAGCGGGCGAAATCGCGGAAGGCGGTCTCGACCTGTGCGGCGAGTTCACGCGTGGGCTCGAGGACGAGCACGCGCGTTTTGCCGTGGACACCGAGCCGCGTGAGGATCGGCAGCGCGAAGGCCGCGGTCTTGCCGGTGCCGGTCTGGGCGGAGCCGATGACGTCGCCGCCGCCGAGGACGAGCGGGATCGCGCGCAGCTGGATAGGCGTGGGCTCGGCATAGCCGGCGGCCTGCACGCCGCGCAGGATGTTGGGAGAGAGATTGAGTGCTTTGAAGGGCATGTTGGTTGACGGGTCGGAAACTTGGCACCGGACACACCGGCCGGGGCGCGCGACCCGCACGCCCAAAAGGAACCGCCTGATGGCGGAAAAACAAAAAGGGACGGAGCCCAAAGGAGCTCCGTCCCTCGAAAATCAGTTAATTAAACCGATAGGATTAGTAGCGACGCTCGCCGCGATCGCGGCCACCGCCGAAACCGCCGCGACCACCGCCGCCGAAGCCGCGACCGCCGCCGCCGAAGCCGCCGCCAGCCGGACGCTCTTCCTTCGGACGGGCCTCATTGACGGTCAGCTGACGGCCGCCGAGATCGGTGCCGTTCATCTTTTCCGCCGCGGACTTGGCCTCTTCGGCCGTGCCCATGGTGACGAACGCGAAGCCGCGGGGGCGGCCGGTCATCTTGTCCATGGCGACGTAAACGTCGGTCACGCTGCCGAATTGGCCGAAAGCGGAGCGGAGCTCGTCTTCGGTGGTCTTGAACGACAGATTGCCGACGTATAGTTTGGAGTTACTCATGTGATGTCTCGTAGATCCTTCGTCTGCTGCCAGTCCGTTCCCACCGTGGGTTTCGAAATCATCACTTGAGCACTCGCTCAGCCTACGACTCACCAGATACTGTCGCCTAACGCTATCACTATCGATTCGCGGTAGGACATACCGGCGCGGGATTTAAGCAAGGATAATCCGGCGGGCGGTTTTTGGCCCTCAAATCGAGTATTTGGCGCGGATATCCGCCGGGAGCGGCGTGGCCCGGCCGGTGGCCAGGGTCACCAGGGTGTAGTCGCAATGGCCGTCGCACACGCGTTTGCCCGTCGGCAGCTTCTCGATTTCGAAGGCCACGCGGCAACCGGTGTCGGTGAAATGCTCGATCCATGTGCGCACCACCATGCGGTCGCCCCAGCCCAGCGGCCGTTTGAACTGGATATGGGCCGCCGCCATGAACCAACCGAGCCCCAGCGCCGCGAAGGCCTGCATCGGCATCTTGTAAAATTTGTCCATCTGCTCGAACCGCGCCGCGAGCACGTAGTCGAGATAACGTGTGCTGTGGACGTGCTGGTAGAGGTCGATGTCGTCCGGCCGCACGGCCAGCTCGGTCTCAAACTTGGAATAGACGTTCATGGGCAAGGGCGGGTTTGGAGTTTGGCCCAGCGTGGGCCGGCCCACGGGGCTTTGCAGGCCTTATTCCCACAGCCGCTCAAATTGCCGGCGGTCGCGCTTGGTCGGCCGGCCGCCGCCGCGCTCCCGCGCCAGCAGGTGTTGGACCCGTTGCGCCCGCGCCTTGGCGAACTCGCTCTCCGGGGTGAGTTCCCCGGCGTGGGCCGCAACCAGTTTCGCGCCCAACCGGGCGGCCGGCACCGCCAGCACGCGCAGGGTGCGGGTCATCACACCGAGCCGCACGGCCACGGTGTCGCCGGCGCGGACCGCCCGGGCAGGCTTGGCCGCGAGACCGTTTACCGTCACCGCGCCGGTCCGGCAGGCGGCCGTGGCGAGCGCCCGGGTCTTGAACACGCGCACGGTCCACAGCCACTGGTCGAGGCGGTCGCGTTTGTCCGGGGCGGAAAATGGCACGGCCGCGAGCATGGGATACTCACGGCCGCGGGCAAACGGGTTTTGCGGACCGGCCGGTTACTTGGCCTTCTTGAAGTCGCGCCGGAGCCAGTCGTTGATCAGCTCCTTCTCGTGGCGGAAGGCGTCGTTGCGGTCGACGGCGAGCTTCATCATGAACGCGAGGTCGCGGAGTTCGCGCTTGCCCTCGCTGACGACGTTGCCGGAGGCATCGGTGAGCTTAAACTCGAGGTCGATGCGCGGGGGATAAATTTCCTTCACGATGCGCACATCGTCGAGGCCCTGGCGGGTGCGCCACGGCTCGAAATCGCCGGCGAGGTCGACCTCGGTGAGCGTGACGGTGAGCTTCTGGCCGTCGGTCAGGTAGCCGGCGGCGCGTTGCTCGATATGCTTCTTGAGCACCTCCAGGTTGGCCAGCTGGCCTTTCTCGGTCGGGGCCCAGCTGTCGCGAACATCGGTATACTCATCGGGCGCCTTGGCGAACAGGACTTCGACCGGGGACGCGGATTCGGAAGCGGTCGCGAACGGGGCGGCCAGCAGGGCCGCCGAAAGGAACAATGCGGTGTAGGTTTTCATGGCAGGATTGGTGGGTCAGGAGGGATGGGACACAGGTTGGCCCGTTTTGGTTCCCATCGCCGCTCAGGCGGCGCCGGCCCGCAGGGCGGCCAGCCCGGCCGCCGGATCGGCCGCCGGCGCGATCGTGATGAGCACAAACTTGCTGGTCGGGGTGTTGCTCTTCGCGGCAACGCTGTCGATGGGCACGAGCACATTGGCCTCCGGGAAATAGGTGGCCGCGCAGCCGCGGGGGATGCGGTAGGGCGCGACCATGAAGTGTTTGGCCACGCGCTCGACGCCGCCGTGGCGGTTGGTGAGGTCCACCATCTGCCCGGCCTGCAGTCCGGCCGCCCGGATATCTTCCTCGTGCAGGAAAATCACCCGCCGGCCACCAAAGACGCCACGGTAGCGGTCGTCCAGCCCGTAGACCGTGGTGTTGAACTGGTCGTGGGTGCGGATGGTCATCATCACATAGTCGCCGGGCGCGAGCGGGCGCCGTGGGATGGGCGCCACTGTGAAATTGGCCCGCTGCGTCGGCGTGCGCCACTCGCGC
>JAHCLN010000131.1 GCA_026125215.1 Opitutaceae bacterium | reverse complement strand
ACCGCCGGACTCACGCCCGCCGACGAACCGGCAGTGCTGCTGCGACGGCTCCGCTCCCGGCAGCGGCCGCTGCTGATCGTCGGTCACGAACCCCACCTCAGCGCGCTGGCGTCGTTGCTGGTCGCGGGCGAACCGGAGCCGCCCGTGTTTGCCCTCAGGAAATGCGCGCTGCTGGCGCTGACCCGCGAGCAGGGACGCTGGCTGGTCCGCTGGCAGATCGGTCCGGAGCTGCTTGCATAGCCCGGGTTTATTGAGACTTAAGAAAAGAAGTGACGCTTGGGTAGGGCCCGACTCGCCGGAGGCGAGCAAGCCCTCGTGCGCCTCTGGCGCATCCGGGCGGTCCGCTCGGAGAGCGGACCCTACCGGCGTTCCCGCGCCTGGGTGCAAAAGCCGCAGTTTTCGGAACCGCTTTAACCCGGGTGGCGCAGGTGCATCCGACTGGCCGCCAGGGTTTCGGGTGTGAGCCCGTCCAGCTGCGGGATTTTTTCGGCCCACGCCGGCTCGTTCCAGCCGTGTGCGGCCTGCCGCAGGATTGCGATCCAGCCCTCGCCCGCCCCCTTCCAGCCGCTGAGTGTTTCCCACGGCCACTTCGCCTGCCCGAGGGCATAGGGCAGCATGTAGTCAAGGGTGCGCCGGATGCTCCGGCCGTCGCCGGTGGCGTATTGCCACAGATCGATTCCCAGCGGCCGGGCGAGGTCGGCGAGGTTCATGAGCAGGCCGAGGTTGAGCGTGCTGTAGCCCCAGGACTCGGTGCGGGCGTTTTCCCACGGCTGCCGGCCGTTGTGTTCGAGCTGCTTGCCGATCCGCTCATACGGCACGGCCGCGAGAATGCGCCGCGCAGTTTCCGGCCGACCGAGATGCAGCGCCAGCGTGCAGCACAATTCGTCGTAGGCAGTGGCGTGGTTGTTCATCCGGTCGCCCTCGAACCGCCCTTCCTCGCTGGTGAGCAACCAGTCGAGGTAGGCGTTGAGCCAAGCATCCATCGCCGCGACATCGGCCGCGGTCCAGTGTCCGGCTGCCGCGAGCAGCGCCAAGGCGCGCAGCAGGCCGACCAATCCGTGCGTGTCGATGATGCCCCAGCCGCTGCCCTCCCAGACGCCGGGAATGTGGCAGCCATAGCGGAGGTGCGGATTCATGCGCGTCGCCGGCTCAAGGAACCAGGTGCGCACCAGCAGCCGGGCGCGCGCGCCCGCGGCCTCGTCGCCCAAAAACCACGCGGCTTCGACGAGCGTGGTCACGGTCGCATACAGCCGGCGCAGGCGGAAACCGTCGTAGTCGCGAAACTCTGGGTTGATCTCCCCGTCGCGCGACACGTAGGGGAGACCGTCCGGCGTGGCGGGATTGGGCCACCAGTAGGGACCAAACCCGAGATAGTCGTGCGGATCACCGCTCGGCGCCGGCTTCGGTTTGTCCAGCACGCTCCACGGTCCGGCCGTCAGTGCCGTCGCGGTTTCCTGCCGCATGGCAAGCACAAGGGGGTGCCACGCCGTTTGGTCGGCCCGCAGGGCCAGTCGGAGATTTTCGTGCTCGGGTCTGATCCAGATGAGGGCCGGCATCCACAACGCAGTGCCGGGCACGGCCTCCCGGTGCAATGCCAACCTCGCGCCCGCAGCCGGCCGATCGCCGCCGGCCGGTTACGCTTGCCCCGGCATGCTGACGCACAAAATAAATTGGTGCAGATCCGCCATGTCCTCCGCCCCCGCCAGTTCCTCCCCGGTCAACATCGTCTGCATGAAGTGGGGCGTTAAGTTCGGTCCGGAATATACCAACCGCCTCTACGCCATGGTGCGGCGCAACCTCCGCCGGCCGTTCCGTTTCGTGTGTTTCACCGACCACACCGAGGGCCTGCATCCGGACGTCGAGACGTTGCCGCTGCCGGATGTGCGCTGGGGGCCGGAACACGGCGTCAACGCCCATGGCTGGCGCAAGGTCGGCCTGTTCGCCGCGGAATTGGGCGACCTCCGCGGCTCCGCGCTCTTCCTCGATCTCGACGTCGTAATCATGGATTCGATCGACGCCTTCTTCGACGTGCCCGGCGAGGTGGTCGTGATCAAGGATTACCGGCCGATCCGCCTGCGGGGGGACTGGTTCGTGGGCAACACCTCGGTGCTGCGCTTCAACGTCGGCGCCCATCCGGAAGTGCTTGAGGAGTTCCGTCGCGACTTCCCCGCCATCTCACGCCGGGTGCGCAACGAGCAGGAGTTTCTGTCCCACCACTTCCACCGGCTCGGGCTCCTGCGCTACTGGCCCAAAAACTGGTGTCCGAGTTTCAAGGCCAACTGCGTGGCCTTCGGCCCGCTCTCGTATTTCTTCACCCCGCGAAAACCGGTGGGGGCCAAAATCATCAACTTCCACGGCCGACCGCAGCCCGAGGAAGCATTGGTCGGCAAAGGCGGCAAACTCCTCCGCACCATCCGTCCGACCCCGTGGATCGCCGACTACTGGCACGACCGGGATCTCTGAGCCGCCCGCGGATGCCGCCCGAGCCCATGCCTCCGCCCATCGCCATCCTCCATGAGGACGAGCATCTGCTCGCCCTCAACAAGCCGTCGGGCCTGCTCACCGAGGGCGGCGGCGACCGGGAAGATGACTTGGAACAGGTTGCCCGCCGGCTCACCGGCAAGCCCTGCCGCGCCTGCCACCGGCTCGACCGGCTCACGAGCGGAGTGGTGCTGCTGCGCAAAAACAACCGCCACAACGCCGCGCTCGCCGCCCTGTTTGCGGAGCATCGCATCCGCAAGCTCTACTGGGCGCTCGTCGCGGGCCGCTGGCCCGCCGGGCTCAACAAAATCGAAACCCGGATCGCGCCGGCGGGGCCAGGCCGCTGGGCCAACGTCCCGGCGGGCGGCCAACCGGCCGTCACCACGTGCCGGATACTCGGCCGTGCCCCCGCCGACACCGTCACGTGGCTGGAGCTGCTCTTGAAGACCGGCCGCACCCATCAGGCGCGGCTGCATTGTCTGCACGCCGGCCATCCCGTCCTCGGCGACCCGCTCTACGGCCCCGGCGCGCAGGCGGATTTTTTCGGCCTGCACGCGCGCGAGCTGCGTTTCCGCCATCCCGCGACGGCGGCGGAGCTGACGGTGGTCGCACCGCCGCCTGCCGCCTGGGCCGCCACGCTGGAATCCTGCCGGGCCTGAGACCCCGCGGGATTTGCTTCCCGGGGAAAATTGCGGCAGCTTGGCGCCATGCAACCCGCCGGACAGTTTCCCGAAGAAAACCGCGAGGACGGCGAATTTGCGCGGCAGGAGGACGCGTTCCGCGACTGGGTGCGGCGCGACGGCTCCACCCCTTATGCGCCCGAGCCCGGCCGTTATCATCTCTATGTCTCGCTCGCCTGTCCTTGGGCGCACCGCACGCTGATCGCCCGCCGCCTCCGCCGGTTGGAGGACGTCATCGGCGTTACCGTCGTGGACCCCGTGCGCGACGAACGCGGCTGGGCCTTCCGCGACGGCGACGGCTTTTCGCGCGACCCGGTCAACGGCTTCCAGTTCCTGCGCGAGGCCTACCTGGCCAGCGACCCCGGATTCCGCGGCCGCTGGACCGTGCCGGTCCTTTGGGACAAACGCGCGAAGCGCATCGTGAACAACTCCGAGGACGACCTCTGCCGGATGTTCAACGACGAGTTCACCCCCGCCGGACCCGGCGCGGAGGAACTTTTCCCCGCCGCGCTGGCCGCGGAGCAGGCGACGCTGAACCGGCTCATCTACGAGACGGTGAACAACGGCGTTTACCGCGCCGGCTTCGCCACGAAGCAAGCCGCCTACGAGCGGGCCGTGCGCCGGCTGTTCGCCACGCTCGACGAGCTGGAGCGGCGGCTGGCCCGCGCGCGCTTCCTGCTCGGCGCCGCGCCGGTCGAGACCGACTGGCGGCTGTTCTGCACCCTCGTGCGGTTTGACGCGGTTTATCACGGCCACTTCAAGTGCAACCTGCGCCGCATCGCGGACTACCCCAACCTCCAGGGTTACCTGCAGGACCTTTACCAGCAGCCCGGCATCGCGGAGACGGTCAACTTCGCCCACATCAAGGCGCACTACTACGTGAAGCACACCGAGATCAACCCGACCGGAATCGTGCCCCTCGGGCCGGTGCTCGATCTCGCCGGACCGCACGGCCGCGGTTGAGGCGGTCCCCGCGATGCGGTGATATTTTCCGGGAAAAATGAAATCGGGCTTGCGCCGGGGAAATTAGTGGCGATGCGTAACTGTGTTCGATGTCAGGACAGCACACGGTCGAGATCGTGATCAGAGTCAGACAGCGAGTGAGTGACGGTTCAGCGTCAGCTACTGCCAGAGGCGGTCGGTTTGAGCCACGTCAGTCAGGGATCGGGATTTGAGGTGGCGGAGCCGCGACTGCCCGGGCCGGGGCGCGCTGCGCCGGTCGCGATCCAACCCAACCACAACCCGCGGGCCCGTTCGGGTCCGCCCAACCCGGAGATCATCACCATGAACTTCCAGCAGCTCCTGCAGCAACGTGAAGCGCTCCAGCGCCAGACCCGTCTCGCCAACCTCGCCTACGCCTACGACCGGCTCGGCGTCTACGGCACCCGCATCGCCCAGGCCGGGCTGCGCGGCACCGCCACGCTCCGCTTGGCCGATCCGGACGCCGAGCAGCCCTGGCCCGCGCTCCTCGCCCTGAACGGCAGCCCGGCGGTGATCGAGGAACATTTCACGGAGGAAGACATCGCCGAGCTCGCCGACATCGTGGCCTTCCTCACCGAGGACGACCGGCGCGTGATTGTTTTCGGCTGGGAGGAACTGACCGCCCGGCTGCAGGCCGAGCTGCGCGCCGAACTGGAAGCCTCCGGTGCCGCCCCGGACGACGGGGTGACGGCGCCGGAGGACTCAAACCGGGTTCCGCGCTGACCGCAGGCCCGCAAGCCCGCTGGTGCGGGCTTGCGTGGTCGCCGACGCCCGCCCAGCTTCGCCTCATCATGGCCGACGGTGTGCCCCGCCCCGCAACCACCCCTGTCCCGGAACAACGCAATGCCCGCGGCGAATGGCGTCCGGCCTACCCCGTGCGCTACGCACCGCTGTTCACCCAGCCCTCGAACCTGAAGGCGCTGGGCCGGTGGATCTTCGGCTGGCCGGGTTTCCTGTGGCCGGTGAATCTCTCGCTGCTGCTGATCTCGGTCGTCTCGTGGTATCTCACGCAGCCGGACATCGCGCGCTGCACCACGTTCGAGTTCGGCTGGATCGCGCAGATCTGGCTGCGCAACCAGGTGATGATGTGGCTCTACTACGGCTTCTTCCACTGGTGGCTCTACATGCGCAAGGGCGAGGGCCTGCGGAAAAAATACGACGCGCACTGGCCGGCGACCAAGAGCCGGCTGTTCCTCTTCGGCGACCAGGTTTACGACAACGTGTTCTGGACCGCCGGCGTGGCCGGGCTCATCTGGACGGGCTACGAGGTTGTCACGGTGTGGCTCTACGCCAACGGCCACATTCCCTGGCTCACGTGGGCGGAGCATCCCGGCTGGTTCATCGCGTGGTTCTTCATCATTCCGCTCTGGCGCGAGTTTCATTTTTACTGGGTGCACCGCCTCATCCACTGGAAGCCGCTCTACAAGCACGTGCACTACCTGCACCATAAGAACAGCAATCCCAACGCGTGGTCCGGCATGGCCATGCACCCGGTCGAGACGATCCTGTATCTCAGCGTGTGCCTGATCCACTGGGTGGTGCCCTCGCACCCGATTCATTTTCTTTTCGACCTGCAGCACGCCGCGCTCGGCCCGGCCAACGGCCACCACGGCTACGAGGGTCCGATCATCAAGGACAAGGTCCCCACCGGTTCCTACTTCCATTACCTCCATCACCGCTACTTCGAGTGCAACTACGGCGAGAGCACCATCCCGCTCGACCGCTGGTTCGGCACCTTCCGCGACGGCCTGCCCGAAGGCGAGGGCTCGAAACTCGCCGAGGAGCACAAGTTCTGATCCGGACTCATGCAATCAGAGGTAGGTCAGCGCGCTGGCGCGCTCCGGGAAAGCGCCCGCCAGCGGGCTGCCTGCCCGGGCATCATTTGGTTTAATTGCATGTGTCCAGTTGCGGGCGGCTTCAAGCCGGCCGGCGGTTCAGACGCATGCCGGCGGCATAACCCAGCCACACCGCGGTCAGCGCGCCGGCCAGCGTGATCCCGGCGTAGAGCACGGCGGCAATGATGCGACCGGCCTGCAGCAATTCGAGCGTTTGCAGGCTGAAGAAGGAAAAGGTTGTGAATCCGCCGCAAAACCCGGCCATCGCCCCGGCCCGCACCGCCGGTCCAAGCGGCCAGCGTCCGTCCGCGGCAGTCAAGGCCATCAACAGACCGATGAGGAATGAGCCGGTTACATTCACCGCCAGCACACCGTGAGGGAAATCATGATCCAGCCAGCGCAGCGCCGCCGTTCCCACCAACACGCGCACCACCCCACCCACCCCGGCGCCGAGCGCGACGGCGAGAGCGAGTGAACGAGCCGGGGGTGTGGACGTCGTCATGGAACTGCTCCTCCGGCGAGCGCAAGCCCGAGCCTGACCGCGCCCAGACAAAGAAAAAACGAACCGGCGATGTTGGCCGCCGCGCGCGACCACGCGCCCGTCTGCAGCAGGTTGAGCGTGTTGAGGGAAAAGGTGGACACCGTGGTGTAACCACCGAGCAGCCCATACATCAGAAACTGGCGGACCAGCGCCGGGTCGCCGACCGCCTCCCACTGCACCCCGGCCACCAAGCCGATCACCAGCGCACCGGACACATTCACCGCCAAGGTGCCGAACGGAAACCCACCTCCTGTCCGCCGGTCCACCCATCCGCCTAACAGATGCCGGGCCAGTCCGCCCAGTGCGCTGCCGGCGAAGGTCAGGAGAAGCATCAGTCCGAAGGCCACGCGCCGGTTGTAGGCCAATCCCGGTTTCCGGCGATGCTGAAAACGGCGCCAAACCAGGCTCGCCCCGGCACCGCCGCTGGCAATAATGCCAACATGACGAAGGTGCAAAGTAGGGTGCGGGCCGGGCTGATCGGCGCGGTGATGACCGCCGCCGCCTTCGCCCAAGAGCCTGCCGTCGAGGTGCGGGCCGTCACGCCCGGGACGGAAAGACTGGCCGCCAATCAATCCCTGTATCTGCGGCTGGCTTATGCCTGGCCCGCACCGCTGCGCTTTCAGGCCCGGGGTTATTGGCAGGGCGAACCGCGGGCGCGCATGGTCAACAATCCCGCGCCGGCGTATCCGGCGGGCCAGGGCGACGCCATCGTGTGGCTGGCCGGCGAGGCCGGCGTGCAAATCGACGAGGTGCGCGTGCGGGTGACCGATGCGCAGTGGACTCTCCTGTGCGAGGTGAGCTTCCCGATCAGCATCGAGTGGCGGGCCGGGGCCGCGGAGCTGCCCGCCGCGCCCTGGGCGGCGGAGTTGATGGCGGCGCAGCGCGATCTGCCGCCGGTGCCGACCGCCGGCAAGCGTTCCCCCTTCGGCTGGTTGTTTTCCGGCCTGATGCTGCTGCTCGTGCCCGTGGCATTCGTGTCCGTGCCGGGTTATCCGCTCCTGCAGGTGCTGGCCCTCGTGAAACTGCGCGGGCCGCTGCGGCTGCTCTCGGCGCTGCCGCTGGCCTTCATGCTGCCGGTGTATGCGTTCTGCCTGTATGCGCTGACGCAGGGCTCCAACCTCTGGCCGCTCTACGCGATCTTCGCCAGTCCGGTGGCGCTGCTCATCACCGGTGTCGTGTTCTTCATCGGCCTGCGCCGGGCGTCCCGGGTGGAGGCGTAATTTTTCGCTCACGCAGGCGGATCTTGACCTGTATCAATGCCGGCGGTGAAGCCTTGCGGCATGCTACGACCGTCGGTCCGCCCTGCGCCCCGGCCGTAATCACTATTTTCCGATGAGCCAGACCAGTCCACCAGCCTCGCTTTACGACCGCATCGGCGGACGCGGTCCGCTGCTGCATCTGTTGCGGCATTTTTACGCCGACGTGCGGCAGCACCGCGAGATCGCGCCCATTTTTTCCGCCCAGATCACGGACTGGCCGGCCCACTTGGAGAAAATCGCCGATTTTTGGTCGGGCATGGCCGGCGGCCCCCGGCTCTATGCCGGCGGAATGGCGGCCAAGCACATCCCGTTGCAACTTGAGGAGCGGCACTTCGCCGCTTGGCTGGACCTCTGGCGCCGGAACTGCCGCATCCATCTGGGCGCGACCGAGGCCGGTGACATGATCCTGCTCGCCGAGGGCATCGGCCAGCGGCTCCGCCAGATCACGGGCGCCGCCCACGGCCAGATCTGAGCCCCGCTGCGACACGCGGACGGGCCCAGCGGGAGCTTGCGCGCGGGCGGCGCTTCGGCCCAATTGGACCCAACCCCGCCCCGCCATGACCCCGCTCGACTGGACGATCATTGCCGCCTACTTCGTCGTGCTCGCCATCATCGCCTGGCGTTCCTCGCGCCAGACGAAGACCACCGCCGACTACTTCCTCGCCGGCCGCAACCTACCCTGGTTCGTCGTCGGCTGCTCACTGCTCGCCTCCAACATCGGGTCCGAACACATCGTCGGCCTGGCCGGCAACGGCGCGACCAGCGGCATGGCCATGGCTCACTGGGAACTTCACGCGTGGATCATGCTCATGCTCGGCTGGGTCTTCGTGCCGTTCTACTACCGCTCCGGGGTCTTCACGATGCCGGAGTTCCTGGAGCGCCGGTTCGACAGCCGCTCGCGCTGGACGCTCTCGGTCGTGTCGCTCGTCGCCTATGTGTTCACGAAGGTCTCCGTCACGGTGTATGCCGGCGCGGTGGTTTTCATGACGCTGCTGCCCGACACCTTCGGCTCGCCGGAAAACGCCTTCTGGGTCGGCGCGTTCACCACCGTCGTGCTCACCGGCATCTACACCGTGATCGGCGGGCTGCGGGCGGTGGTTTACACCGAGGTCGCCCAGACCGGCCTGCTGCTGTTCGGCTCGGTTTTCATCACCTGGTTCGGGCTGCAGCAGCTCGGCGGCTGGGGCGAACTGAAGGCCGTGCTCGCGGCGGATCCCGCCCGCTTCGCCCTTTGGCGGCCGCTGAGCGACCCGGAATTTCCCTGGCTCGGCATCATGATCGCGTCGCCCATCGTGGGCATCTGGTATTGGTGCACCGACCAATACATCGTGCAGCGCACCCTCGCCGCGAAATCCCTGCGCGACGCGCGGCGGGGCGCCATCTTCGGCGCCTTCCTGAAAGTTCTGCCGGTTTTCATTTTTCTCGTGCCCGGCATGATCGGCTATGCGCTCCACACCAAGGGCGTGATCACCATCCCGGCCGGCACCGGCGGCGGCATGAACGGCGACCTCGTCTTTCCCACCATGGTGGCCTCGCTGCTGCCCGAGGGCCTGCGCGGCATCGTCGTCGCCGGGCTGCTCTCGGCGCTGATGAGCTCGCTGGCCTCGCTGTTCAACTCCTGCGCCACGCTCTTCACCGTGGACATCTACGAGAAAATCCGCCCCGGCCGGCCGGAGAGGGAGCTCGTGCGCGTCGGCCGGCTCGCCACCGGCACGGTCGTCGTGCTCGGCGTCATCTGGATTCCGGTGATGAAGCACATCTCGGCCGGCGGGCTTTACCAATACCTGCAAAGCGTGCAGGGCTACCTCGCCCCGCCGATCACCGCGACCTTCCTGCTCGGGCTCTTCTTCAAGCGCATCAACGCCCGCGGCGCGTTTGCCGGGCTCGTGACCGGCTTCGTCCTCGGCATGACCAAGCTCACCCTGCAGGCCTTCGACGGCGGCGGCGCCTTCGGCAACAGCGGCCTGCTCCACGCCATCGGCGCCTACAATTTCCTCTACGCCTCGGGCTGGCTCTTCCTCATCAGCATCGTGGTGGTCGTCGGCGTGTCGCTGACCGCCCCCGCCCAGCCGGAAGCCAAGAT
>JAHCLN010000130.1 GCA_026125215.1 Opitutaceae bacterium | reverse complement strand
ACGTATCGGAACCTGATGGCCGGCGCCTGAGCCGATCGCATTATGCTGCTGCACCGCTCCGCCCAGCCCATTCTGCCGCCCGATCGTCCTTGGGAAGCCGGCGCCTCCCTCATGGCGGTGGCGGCATTCACGGACGCGGCAACCGGCGACCTGCTGCTCTACTATCTCGCTCGCAGCGCCGCGCTCCCCCACGGCAACATCCTTTGCCAGGCCCGCTCGGTCGACGGTCGCACCTGGAGCAAGCCCGATCTCGGCGACGGCACCAACATCGTCATGCGCGGCTCCGGTCACGCGATGAACTGGGGCGAGTTCATGCCCTCCAGCATCATTCATGATCCCGCGGAGCCGGACGCAACCCGCCGCTGGAAAATGGTCTATTGGGACCGGCCCGATCCCAGCTCTTCACCGGGCATCTGCCTTGCTGTCAGCGCCGACGGATTGAAATGGCGATCGCTGCATTCGCGGCCGGTCATCACCAATGCCAACGACGCGATGTCGCTCATCGCCGCCCGGCCCGGCCTCAAGACCCCACTCGGCGAGGCCACGCACTTCATCTATCAGCAGACCTGGGCTTACAACCCCGGCTTGCCGACGGAGCGCGACAACCTCAAGGGCATGCACCGCCGCATCTCGATCTGGAAATGCGAGGACTTTGCCGGCCGTTGGGTCGGGCCGATCACCATGCTCGAGCCCGACGCGCAGGACGCGCCCGACCTGCAGTTTTACTGGCTGAGCCCGTTCTCCACCGCGAAGGGCTACGGCGCCTTCCTCAACTGCCACCACACCGGCGATCAGACCATGGACGTGCAACTGGTGACCAGCGCCGACGGCTGGACCTGGCAGCGCGCGCTCAACCGGCAGCCGGTCATTCCGCTCGGTCCGCGCGGAAGTTTTGATTGCGGCTTGGTGATTGTCGCCGCCAAACCCGTGCGCTGGCGCGACCGCGTGCTGGTCTTCTATCACGGCCGCGCCACGGTGCACGACGGCCGCCCCCATTTTCCTGCCGATCCGCTGCCCGATCCGTCCAGTGGCATCGGTCTGGCGGAGTTCACGCCGGCACTGCTTGAGGGTTGAGCCGGCTCAACCCGTTATCGCCGCGGCGTAGGGCGCGGCCGTCAGATCAATCGCCCGGCCGGTCTTGATCGAGTCAATCGCCGCGAGCACGACCGCCGTGGTGCGGCGTGCCGACTGCACCGTAACCGGCGAGGGGCCGCCCGCCGCCACCGCCGCGATGAACGGCGCATCAATCACGTCCGCACCCTTCTCCGGCCAGGCCGGGTGCTCGGTGATTTTTTTGTCCTCGCGGGTCATGAGGGAGTTGAGCCGGTTGAAGAGGCTGAGGCTGCGCGCGCCATCGGACTGTTGCAGCGCAAACTTCGACGAATGCGGCGGCACGCCGCAGTCGCCCACGGCGATCGTCGCCACTGCGCCGTCTCCAAAGGTCAGCGTGATCGAAGCAGTGTCCACGATGTCGCGGGTCGGATGATGCCGGTTGCCGCCCGCCGCATAAACCTTCACCGGCGGCGCCGGGTGCAGGTGCAGCACGGTGTCCACCATGTGACAGCCCTGCGACAACACGTTGCCCCCGCCCTTCACCGGATCGTTGGCCCAGAAATCCGACGGCCAGTGGTCGTCAATCACCTGCGCCACCGTCAGCGTGGGCTTGGTCAGGAATTGCTTCGCGGCCACCACGGCGGGGAAAAACCTCAGCTTGAAACCCGAGGCGGCGATCACCCCGCTGCGCTCCACCGCCGCCACGATCCGGTCGCAGTCCGCGAGCGTCAGCGCCAGCGGCTTCTCCAGGAAGAAATGCTTGCCGGCCGCTGCCGCCGCCTCGGCCAGCGGCGCATGGGTGTCGTGCTGCGTGCAAATCCACACGGCGTCGATGTCCGGGTCGGCCCAGATTTTGGTGGCGTCGGCCGTGGCGTAACCCGCGCCGTATTTGTCCGCGAAATCCCGTGCCCGATCCGGCATGATGTCCGCCACGGCGCGCAGCTTCACGCCCGGAAAACCGGAAAGGAAGCGGGCGTGCTCGGCGCCGTAGCTGCCGCAGCCGATGATCGCGACACGGGGAACGCGGGGGGAACTCATGGGGAGGTCGGCAGCAAACGCGGGCTCTCCGGCGGGAACAAGCCTTTTGCCGTATGACCGCTTCCGGCGTTGCTACACCGCCGGCGGACGCAAGACTCCGGCCGCCATGATCCAGCAATTCACGGTCTCGCGGGATGACTCGGTCTATGAAGCGTTCCCCGATGTCACCCTGACGGCCGACGGCCGGCTGCTGTGCGTTTTTGCAGAATGCACCCATCACGGCAAACGCGACTGGACCCGGCTCGTCCTCGTCGAATCCGCCGACCGCGGCCGCACCTGGTCGCCCAAGCGTCCGCTCACGGCGCCGACCCAGGGCCACCCTTACTGGAACTGCCCGCGCCTCACGACCCTGCGCGACGGCCGGATCGCCATCATCGCCGACCTCATCGGCACCGACGAGCGCTCCAAGGATCACCATCTGCTGGAGAACTATCTCTTGCTCAGCAGCGACCATGGCCGCACCTGGGCCGCGCCGCGCCTCCTGCCTGCGCAGGGCATCGTGCCCGACCGGTTGATCGAAACACCCGGCGGCCGCTGGCTCGTATCCTGCCATATGAGCAATCCCGCGACCCAGTTCCTGGCAGTGCGTCTCTGGTATTCCGACGATCAGGGCGCGACGTGGCACGGCCCCGTCATCGTCGCCCACCAGTCCGGCCTCAACCTGTGCGAAGTGTCCATCCTCCCGGTCGAGGGCAACACCCTCGTCGCCCTGCTCCGCGAAAACTCCGGCAAGGGCTGGGACGCCTACAAAACCATCTCGCACGACGGCGGCCTCACCTGGGGCCCGCCCGTCGCCTTCCCCATCCCCGCCTGCCACCGCCCGGTGGCCGGCTGGCTCGCCAACGGCCAGGCGCTTATCACCTGCCGCCTCATGCAGGGCGGCAAAGGCTGGGTCGGCTGGTGGACGCAAAACACCCTCGCCGTCCTCACGGACAAGGAGTCGCTGCTCGCACCCTCCCGCGAAGAAGCACACACGCGCATCCGGCCGCTCGACTTCGACCGCTCGCCGGAAAGCGACACCGGCTACACGGGCTGGGTGCAGTTCCCCGATGGCGAGATCTACGTGGTGAACTACATCATGGACGACGCGCCGAAGGCGCAGATCCGCGGCTACGCCCTGCGCATGGACGATCTCGTCCTGCCCACCCAGACGCGCAACTGGCACAAGGATGCCGGCGCGCACGTCAGCCAGGCCTGAGCGCACCCCGCCGGTTCGGGCAAGGTCGCACACTGCGACCTTGTAGCGCGGACCGCACAGCAACTATCACTGCCCTGCTTGAGCTCCCTCGCCCCCAATCCCACGCCGCACTCCGGCACTCCGGAGTCCGCAGTCCGCACTCCGCAATCAACCGCCCCGCGTTACTACACGTTCTGGTCCATCAACGGCCCGCTGGAGCGCACCCGCCTCCGCCGCCAGCTCGCCGACTTCAAGGCCGCCGGGCTGCACGGGGTCGTGTTTCACCCGCGGTTTTATCCCGGCATCCCGCCCTACCTGAGCGACGACTACCTCGCGCACGTCAATGATGCCATCCTGCACGCCAAGGAACTCGGTCTGCGATTCTGGCTCTACGACGAGAACGGCTGGCCCAGCGGCACGGGCGACGGCAAGGTCCTCGCGCAATATCCTGACAGCGGCGCGATGCGCCTCGACCTCACGCGCGAGCCCACCGCTGACACTGTTGGCTCTTTCCACACCGACGCGGCCAACCGGCTCGTTCCCGCCGACACGCCCGGTGCCACGACGTGGTATCTCGCACCGCGCAAGATCAACTACGTGGACTCGCTCGATCCGCGCGTGCTCGGCCATTTCCTTGACCTGATCCATGAGCGCTACCGCACCGGCCTCGATCCCGTGGCTTGGGATTACATCGAGGCGATCTTCTTCGACGAGCCCGAGTCGGGTATGATCAAGGATCCGTTTCCCGAGACCGCCGGCATCCCGTGGTCACGCATCATGCCGGAAAAACTCCGTGCGACCTTCGGGGACGGCTACCTCAAAGTGCTTCCGCTGCTCTTCGCGCGCGGCGAGGGCTATCAGGAAATCCGCGCCCGGTTTTGGGAGCTGGTCACGGATACACTGATCGGCGGCTTCTTTGCACCCTACCACGCGTGGTGCGAAAAGCACGGCAAGCAGTTCATCGGCCACGTAAAGGGCGAGGAGCATCCGCTCTTTCAGCTGCCGATGGTGGGTTCCTGTCATCGCATCTTCCGCCACCTGTCGATGCCGGGTATCGATGCATTGGAACGTTATCCCTCGCTCGACTTTTTCCCCCGACAAGCCGGTTCATTCGCGCGGCAGTTCGGCCACGGCCGCGTCATGGTGGAGTGCTTCGGCGGCGCGGGTTGGGGTGCCTCGCCCGAGAATCTCGAACGCTACCTGCTCTGGCTCGGCCGCAACGGCATCACCGACTTCGTCTTTCACCTCAGCCAATACCGCCTCGACACTCCCGCCATCACCGACTGGCCGCCATCCGAGCCCCTGCACCTGAGTTGGAAGGATGCCTTCCCCGCCGTGCTCGAACGCGTGTCCCGCGAACTCGCCGCACGTCCCCCGGTCGTGCCCGCCACGCTGGTTGTCGCGCCCTACCGCGGCCTGATGGCCGAGTATGAACCGTGGGAACTGATGCAGACCAACGGACACAACGCCTCGACCTTCCCCGACACGCTCGCGAGCCGGATCAACTCTGCCTTCCTCGCCCAACTGGAGAAACTCAAAACCGCCGGCATCGCCTACGATGTCACCGACGAACGCACCTTGGAGGAAGACGGCGTGATTGAAAACGGCCGCGTGCGACTCGGTCAGGCCACCTACTCGCACCTCGTCGTCGATCCCGGCGCGATTCTCCGCGGCGATTGGAAGAAGGTAGGGTCGGTTATCCCTAACCGACCGTCATGTGCCACATCCGCCGAACAACCCCGGCGCGTTAAGGATAACGCGCCCTACCTCACAATCCCTCTCCAGTGGACCATTCCCGCTTTGCCCGAAAACGCCTGGCTGCTCGAACCGGACCGCCTAGCGCCCGCCGAGTTTACCGTCACCTTTGCGACCGCCACCCTGCCGGCCGGCCTCGTGCTGCACTTCGCCGACGATCTCGTTGAAGCCTTTCTGTCCATTGGTAGAGCCCGGCCTTCAGCCTTCGCCGAGGCTACGGCTGACAAGCCGGCCGGACCGGTCGAAAACGAAGACGAGCCGCTCGGAGATCGGCCCCTACCTTTAACCATCGGCTACGACGGCACCTATGCCACGCTGCCCGCCTTGCCCGCCGACGAACACACGCTGCGCTTCCGCACCGTGCGCGAAGTGCCCGGCAGACCTTTCGTCTGGCTCAAGGGCGCGTTCACACTCGCCAGCGCCAGTCCCTTCACCTCCGGCCCGAACGGCACGCTGCGCACCGCCGGACCGTTCATCGCCGGAACCACTTCGCCTGACCCCGCCGGCGAACTCACCGCCAGCGGCCTGCCATTCCTCCATAAATCCGTTCAGGCAGAGAGCACCTTCACGCTGCACGAACCGGCCTCCTCCCTGCGCTTCAACGGCGTGCAGGGCGATACCCTGCACCTCACGATTGATGGCCGGCCCGCCGGCTGGATCTGGGGCCCGGACTGGCTGCTGACCCTGCCGCAGCCGCTCGCCGTGGGGACTCACCGCCTGCACGTCGCGCTCGTGCCCAGCACCTACAACCACTTCGGACCTCACCATTATTACCTTGGCGACTGGCCCGTGATCAGCCCCGGCCAGGTGCTCGGCGAGAAAAACTTCGCCGATCCCCCCGACGCCCCCGCCCGCACCCACATCCCCGAGTGGCATTTTAAACCGCTGCGACTGCCGGCGGGACTGACTGTCTCGGGTCCGTCGCAGCCGACGACTTGACTCCTCCCACTCTATAGCTACTTTTCGTAGCTATGATAACCGCCAAAATTTTCCGCCACGGAGGCAGTCAGGCCGTCCGCCTGCCCCGAGCTTTCCGTTTTGAAGGCAGCGAAGTCTTGGTGGAGAGACACGGTGATGACGTCCTGCTCAAGGCGCTCCCTGCTAAAAAATTCCGCTCTTTCACGGAGATCGCGCGTCACTTGGCGGAGACCTTTCCCGATGCCGGTGAATTCTCCGCCCCGCCGCCGCGCCCGACGCGACACGAGCGCGCTGCACCTACGTTCTAAACCTGTCGCGCGATGACGCCCGCCTACCTGCTGGATAGCAGCGCCTGCATTCCCGTGCTGCGTAATCAGTCCGGTCTTGGAAAATTGCCCGACCCTGCCCGCACCGCCATCCCCGTGATCGTGGCCGCAGAACTCTGGACCGGTGTGCAGAAGAATCTCGCCACCCACCCGCATCAGGCGGCCAGGCTGCAAGCCTTCCTCGATCTCTTCGTCATCGCCGACTTCACGCCAGCAGCCGCCCTCCACTATGCGGAAATTCGCGCCGACCTGGAGGCCACGGGCACCCCCATCGGCCCGCTCGACCTGCTCATCGCAGCCCAAGCCCGCCAACTCGGAGCAACGCTGGTGACCGCCAACGCCGCCGAATTCAAGCGCGTCAAAGGCCTGAAGGTGCTCGCTTGGAAATGACCGGCCCGGGGCCCGTCACCCCGCGCTTGCATTCCGCCCCGACCCCGGGCACGTTGCCCGACCTGTTCTTTGATTGGCTCGCGCCCAATCATCCGACTGTTCCCATTTTGGGGGTGTTCCGGATTCGATCCTTGGTTGGAGTGCGCCGCTGCCGTTCGAGAGTGTTAGGTCTCTCGTAAATCCCCCTGCAAAACAATAATAGGCAACAACGAAGAAATGCCCTTGGCCGCCTAAGTGCGGCCTCGTTGGTCCGGCGACACCTGCTAGCCGTGACCGACGTCGACAGCAGGAATAGTGGATTGAGCGACTCGCGGTCTTTCCATCGTATCTTCATCCGGGAGTTGGCCGGAGCTTAAGCGCGCGTGAACGCGTAACCCCGGCGAGATCAATCTCACGCTACAACGGTAGACGCGGTGTGCGAAGGTCAGGGACACAGGGGTTCAACTCCCCTCACCTCCACCATGCTTCGCCCGTCCGGGCTACGCATGGCACGCCATGTCGCATTGCGCCATGGGTGTTTCGCCTCCTCATCGTGGGCGAAGCATGGTGCCCTGCGTAGCTCGAAGAGCGGAGCGGGGCGTCTTCCCAACCAAAGAACCATGCACTACGTTTACCTGCTCCGCAGCCAATCGCAGCCGGCCCAGACTTATATCGACTACATCGCCGATCTCCGCGCCCGTCTCAAGGCCCACAACCTCGGCAACAGCTCGCACACGTCAAAATACAGTCCATGGGAGCTTGTCACTTACGTGGCTTTATCAGCCAAGCCCCAGGCCTTGGCTTTCGAGCGTTACCTGAAATCACATTCCTGAAAGGCATTCGCCAACAAACGACTATGGTAACTGCAATGCAGAGCATTCGGGTATGCCTGCCACGGTATTGGCTCGGACGTTTGTTTAGAGAAAAGGTAGCCACCGTCGCGAGCCAGTCACTCCCTCGTCCCTACGAACCCGCGGTGCTCATCTACCGCTTGAGGCAAGCCACCCCGCCAACGCCGCAGCCTCCGACTATGGGTTCCGATGAATGCGCGGCGCCATCACTGGAGCTGGTTGCTTCCCGCCGCTTGGAAGCACGGCGGGCCAACCTGATCGCGGCAGGTTTTGCCGGCGCGACCATTGGCAGTGATTTTTATCAGGGTTTCGCGCAAGTGGATGAAAATATGCTCCGCGCCGCGGGCGATCTGTTCAATATACAGATTGCCACCATTGGTGATTTGTCGGCCAAACTTGACGGCATTGCAGTAAGTGCCGGATTGACCGCAGCCTTAAAAGGCCGGGTGGCCGAGCACGTCCTCGCCGACCGGTTGGCGGAGATCGGGGCCACGGTATCAATGGCTGAGTCATTCAACCAAAAAGGTTGGGACCTCCTGGTCGATGGCGTGCCAGTCAACCCAAAGCTCTATGCTGATGCAGCACACGCTGCCGGGCATTTTGCGCGGTTTCCTGATATCCCCGTGATTCTTCCCGCCGACGCGATCAACCTGCCGACCAATGCTCTGTATTTTGACTCCGTTACCGGCGCTAACTTCGATGCCGTTCAGGAAGCTCTGTCGCTCGGCACCCATCATCTGCGCATCGTCGAAATTCCGCTTGTTGGCCAACCAACACATCAACCTTGGAGTCTCAGCTAGGCACCTCGCTCTGGACATGGCCGGCACATCAGCGGGTGCTTGGATCGGCGGTAAAACAGGGGGCCGTGGCGGGGTCGACGCTGGGACCGGCAGGCGCAGTTGTCGGCGGCATTTTCGGTGGTGTAGTTGGTGCATTCTACGGCCGTTGGATCACTGACCGGATCAAGCAGAGGCGGCTGCGCGAGGCGATTGATCGTCTCGAACTGGCTCACAGGCGCTTCAGTGCTGCTTCGGACGAGGCATGGCGCGAGTGGAAAGACCATAAGGAGCGGGAAATGCGTCGGTGTTCTTCAGAGATATCCCATGTCGCGACGAAGGCAAAGGCGGTCATGGGGTTGTTGATTGAACAGCATACAAACGCTGAACGCGAATTGTTGGAAATTAAGACAGGTGAAGCCGAGGCGCTCATCAAGGCTGCGATGGAATCGTTGGCCGGCCGGCGGCACGACCTGGTGCTGCAATTGTCTCAGCGCCCCTTTTGGCGGCGTTGGATCTGGCCTGACATCACAGTCCTTGGACTGGACCAAGCCATCGAGACGCTCGATGCAGCCGCGGTCACATTCAGGCGGTGGCAGGATCGGATTCACATCGACGGAGGCATCAATCGAGCCGAGGTCTATGCCATGCTTGGTGCACTTGGCCTCGTTGTAACGGAAGTTCAAGGGTCGCTCATCCGACTGGAGAGGACCCGCATCTCTCGGGCAAAGCACCGGAATAAGCGTCACCGGCAGCTCCTGAAGGAGGTTTTGGCCGCAAGGCGTTCTGCACTTCAACGCTTCGAGCAAACGGCGAAGGCCTCACTTGAAGCCGCACAGGCAAAGCTCAGGAAGCCCCTGAGCGAAATTTCAGATACACTGGCCGAGGTCCAGCGGGAAAAGGCAAAACTTGGCTGAGCAGTGGCTTCGGTTTGAGTTAATCGGTTTTTGTCTAGCACGCTCGTGTCGGCGTTCGGCTCCGACACACCAAATTCTGCGGAGTGGTGCGTCAGGAAATCAGCGAGACAGTGTGAGAATTTAATCGAAATGGGGACTATCGCATACGTGCTTCCTCGGTTAATCCTTCACGTCACAATCACGTGACCCGGTCGTCTGGGTTTGCCCCGGGGCGTTTTGGGCGCACGCTCGCGGCATGCGCTCGTTGCTTGCCTGCCTCCTCCTGTTCACCGCCACCAGCCTGCTGGCCGCTGGCCCCAAGCCCGGCAGCGTCATCTTCATCCACCCCGACGGCACCTCGCTCAACACCTGGAATGCCGCCCGCATCCAGTTCGTCGGACCCGATGCCCTGCTGGAATGGGACCACCTGCCGCACGTCGGACTCTATCGCAGCCACTACAAGGACCGCCTCGCGCCCACCTCGCACGGCGGCGGCACCGTCCATGCCTGGGGCGTGAAGGTCGTGCGCAACTCCTACGGCATGGACGGGCAGACCCCGCTGCGCGCCCGCTCCGGCGCCGACGTCTCCATCATGCGCGAGGCGCTGGCCGCCGGCTTCGCGGCGGGCATCATCAATTCCGGCCACATCGCCGAGCCCGGCTCGGGCGTCTTCCTCGCCAGCAGCGCCCTGCGCTCCGACTACCCGGGCATCGCCAAAACCATCCTC